>NZ_JACGWF010000075.1:0-21333 GCF_014077595.1 Colwellia sp. 6M3
CTCTGATCTAGTGACTTCATGTATGGATCGTTTTGGTATCAGTAAATACCATGCATTAGGTTTTTGTAAAGGTAGCGATTTAGATTTAGTGCAACTTAAACATCCATTTTATGATTTTACCGTGCCGGTTATTTTGGGTGAACATGTTACCACTGATTCAGGTACCGGTTGTGTACACACCGCTCCAGGTCATGGTGTAGAAGATTTTGTTGTTGGTAAGCTTTATAACTTAGAAGTTGCTAACCCTGTAGGCGCTAATGGCGTTTATTTAGAAGATACGCCATTATTTGCTGGGCAACATGTTTTTAAAGCCAATGCAAATGTCGTTGAAACTTTAAAAGAACATGGCACATTAGTGCATCATCATGCGCTAGAACATTCTTATCCTCATTGCTGGCGTCATAAAACGCCATTGATTTTCCGTGCGACACCGCAATGGTTTATCAGTATGGATAATAAAGGTTTACGTAAAGACTCTTTAAGCGAAATTGAAAAAACTCAGTGGATCCCTGATTGGGGTCAACGCCGAATCGAATCTATGGTAGAAGGTCGTCCAGATTGGTGTATATCACGCCAACGTACGTGGGGCGTGCCAATGGCATTATTCATTCATAAAGATACCGGTGCCTTGCATCCTCGCAGTATCGAACTGATTGAAACCGTTGCTAAGCGTGTTGAAGATAAAGGCATTCAAGCATGGTTTGATTTAGAAGCTTCAGAGCTGATAGGCAATGACGCACAAGAATACGTTAAAGTGCCTGATACCCTTGATGTTTGGTTCGACTCAGGTACAACGCATTACTCCGTTGTAAAAGCCCGTGAAGAATTTGATGGCATTGCTGATTTGTACTTAGAAGGCTCAGATCAACATCGTGGTTGGTTTATGTCTTCAATGATTTCGTCTGTAGCGATGAATGGCAAAGCACCTTATAAACAAGTGCTAACGCATGGTTTTGTGGTTGATGCTAAAGGTCATAAAATGTCGAAATCTTTAGGTAATGTTATTACACCTAAAGAAATTACCAACACATTAGGTGCTGATATTTTACGTTTGTGGACAGCATCGGTAAATTACACGCAAGAAATTACTGCAGGCGATGAAATATTTAAACGCCAAGCAGATGCTTACCGTCGTATTCGCAATACGGCACGCTTTTTACTGTCTAACTTAAATGGCTTTGACCCTAAAACAGATTCAATTGCTTTAGATGATATGGTTGCACTTGATCGTTGGGCTTTAGATAAAGCTGCACAGTTACAAGCCGATATTATTGCCGCTTACGATGAATATGAATTTCACGTAGTCGTGCACAAGTTAATGAACTTCTGTACAACTGAGCTAGGTGGTTTTTATTTAGATATTATTAAAGATAGACAATACACAGCTAAAGAAGACAGTGTTGCACGACGTTCATGTCAAACGGCGATGTATTTAATTGCCGAGGCAATGACACGTTGGATGGCGCCAATTTTGTCTTTTACTGCACAAGAAATTTGGCAGGCGCTACCAACAGCTTCAGATGAGACTCGTGAAGAATTTGTCTTCACTGGTGTTTGGTTTGATGGCTTACCAAAAGCTTCAACCGACAGTGCTTTAAATAACGATTATTGGAACGAGCTTTTATTAGTGCGTACTGAAGTCAATAAAGCCTTAGAAAATGCTCGAAAAGAAAAGCAAGTAGGTAAAGCGCTAGAAGCCGCTGTAACATTGTATGCGACAAGCGAACTTGCAGAAAAACTACAGCAATTAGGTGAAGAATTACGTTTTGTCTTAATCACTTCTAAAGCTGTTGTTAACGTTGTTGAAAGTGCACCTAAAGACACACTAGCTACTGAAGTCAAAGGTTTATGGTTAACTGTTGCGCCAGCTGAAGGTGCAAAGTGTGATCGTTGTTGGCATGTTACTGAAGATATTGGTCAAAGCGAACAACACCCAGAGTTATGTGGACGTTGTATTAGCAACGTAGATGGCGAAGGCGAAGTACGTAAATTCGCTTAAGTTCAACCTGTGTTAATGCGATTAAAACTAAAACGTGCAGTGCTTTAAATAAGCCTGCACGTTTTCTAGTTATTAAAAGCTTGAAGTATTGCGTATTGAGCGCGAATAATAAAAGTGAAGTTTTTGTGTTATGAAAAATTTATTTACCCAAACAGGCTTACGTTGGTGGTGGTTAACCGCTATTTTTTTAATAGCTGATCAAGTAACTAAGCAATTAATAGTCAGTAATATGGACTTATATCAATCTATCGATATTTTGCCATTTTTCAACTTAACTTATGTACATAACCTTGGTGCAGCATTTAGTTTTCTTGCTGATCAAGGCGGTTGGCAACGTTGGTTTTTCACCGCAATCGCCGCCATTGCTAGTATCGTTTTTATTGTATGGTTAGCAAAAACACCTAAACAACAAGTGCTGTTGTCGGTGGCATTTGCGTTCATGTTAAGTGGCGCTGTTGGCAATCTTATTGATCGAGTATTATTTGGCTATGTAATCGACTTTTTAGATTTTTATGGCTTTGGTTATCATTTTCCTGCTTTTAATATTGCCGACTCCATGATTTTTATTGGTGCCGCTTTGATGATTTTTGATTCATTTAAAAACGGTGAGTCAAGCAAAACAAAACAAGATATTAACTCTTAAAGAGAACATTACATGACAAATTTAGTGACGGCATCATCAGAAATTATTGCTCATATTACAATGAAGCTAGCCGATGGCTCTGCGGCGGACAGTACCAAAGTTAATAAAAAGCCAGCAAAAATTATTATGGGTGATACTAGTATTTCACCAGCATTTGAAGCACAGTTGCTTGGTATGTCAGCAGGTGAAAGTAAAGAGTTTGTGCTAGCAGCAGTTGATGCCTTTGGTGAACCCTTACCAGAAAATATTCATTATATGGATATCAGCAAGTTCAGTGAAGAAGCACCAGCGAAAGTGGGCAATATTATAACTTTTACCCAACCGGGCGGTGAGTTACCTGGCATGATAAAAGACGTTTCAGGAAGTTCAGTGACTATCGATTTTAATCATCCTTTATCTGGACAAGAAGTTACTTTTGTAATTGACGTAGTCGACGTTATATAAGTAATCTAGTTAATTAAGTTAAGCAATTATTTAAGTTAAGCAATTATTTAATTTAAGACCTTATTTAAGTTACGCAGTTTAATAAGTTAAGCAACAATGAGAATGTTATGGAAATTATTTTAGCTAATCCTCGTGGATTTTGTGCTGGTGTTGATCGAGCGATAAGTATCGTTGACCGAGCATTAGATTTATTTGAAGCACCAATTTATGTCCGTCATGAAGTCGTTCATAACAAATTTGTGGTCAATGGTTTAAAAGATCGCGGTGCAGTATTTGTTGATGAATTAAATGAAGTGCCAGACGATAGTACCGTTATATTTAGTGCTCATGGTGTGTCTAAATTAGTGCGTAATGAAGCAAAAAATCGTGGGTTAAAAGTTTTTGATGCAACTTGCCCATTAGTCACTAAAGTGCATATGGAAGTTTCAAGAACGAGTAGAAAAGACATTGAATGTATTCTTATCGGTCACGCTGGACACCCAGAAGTTGAAGGTACTATGGGGCAATATGAAAGTGTAAAAGGTGGTATTTATTTAGTTGAATCTACTGAAGATGTAGCAACACTTGAAATAAAAAATCCTGAAAAACTTTATTACTGTAGCCAAACTACATTATCTGTTGACGATACAAGCGATGTTATTGACGCACTAAGAAAGAAATTCCCATTAATTCAAGGTCCGCGTAAAGATGACATTTGTTATGCAACGCAAAATCGTCAAGATGCAGTAAGATCTATTGCAGAACAAGTGGAGTTGTTACTTGTTGTGGGTGCTAAAAATAGTTCAAACTCTAATCGATTACGAGAATTGGCTGAAAAAATTGGCACCACTTCTTATTTAATTGATACCGCCGCTGATATTGATGTTTCATGGTTAACTGATGTTAAAAAAATTGGTGTAACCGCTGGAGCTTCAGCACCTGCAATACTGGTTCAGCAAGTGATAGAAGCGCTAAAATCCTTTGGTGGACAAGAGGTTATTGAATACCCAGGGAAAGAAGAAAATACTGTATTTGCGGTGCCGATAGAATTACGCTAGTCTTAGGGTATATTATTTGCAGCTATTGCCTGTATTGGTTTTCTAAATTTTTTGAAATAAGAGACCATTTATATCTGCAAATTAACATTTTCGAGTAGTAAGGGCTAAAGTAAGAGAAATTACTCGTCATAATAAATTAAGGTATGGGTTAATGAAGTTCACCAATGTGATTTTTAACACATATAAATTACTGTTAAGTAGTGATTTTTCAAGTCCCTATCAAAACTTTTCTTTGTCTAGAATAAACCCTTTTAATCTATTTCTTTTTGCAATAATAACAACATTGTCTATATTTTATTTATTCATATTTGAAGGGAGATTAAATATTGAATAATACATTTTCACGTGTTCCCTCTAAAAAACCCTCGGTAAATAAAGGACTTACATTTATTGAAGTGTTGGTCGCGGTTTTTATTTTAGTAACCGGAATTTTAGGTGCTGTGGCTATGCAGGCATCAGCAAAGAAAGGCAGTTTTGATGCAATGCAACGTTCTGTTGCATCAGCGTTAGCACAAGATATTGTTGAGAGAATGCGAAGTAATAATGCAACGGCTCTCGCCGGATATGCAGCGACAGACTATGGTGTACAACTCGATACTCCACCCGATAAACGATGCAATACAATTGCGGGACTATGCTCTCCAGCCGAAATGATGGGGAATGATAGATATGAATGGGAAGTTTCTCTTATGGGGGCTGATGTTGTTAATGGCGGCAATAACCGTGCTGGCTTAACGGGCGTTCGGGGATGTATTAGCCAAGCAGCAAATGCGGTAACTGTTGTTGTAAGTTGGGAAGGTCGAACAGATATTGCTGATGCTAAAAAAGATAGTTGTGGCACCGCTAGTACCAAAAGGCGACAAGTTATTGTTAAGGCGTTTATAAATTAATATGAAAAAACAACTCGGTTATACCTTAATTGAAATATTTATTTCCTTGGCTATTGGCTTAGCACTTTTTGCTGGTATTTTAAGTGTTTTCGTAGGTATGAAAACGACCACTCAAGAAACAGCAACTTATGGCGAATTACAAGAAAACGGTCGTTTTGCATTAAGTGTGCTAAGTGATGACTTATTAAGACAAAATTTTTGGGGCGATTATACCGGTACATTAGATAACTCAATGCTAAATTCAGTGCCGGGCGCACCAGGTAATGAATGCCTTGGTGAGGGCTTAAATAATGGTACTTTTCCTAACGCCATAGGGCACTTTAGAACTATATGGGGCCAAGAAGTAACATCTAGCGCTATTATGGGATGTATCAACGATGCAAAAGTAGGCTCTGATATTATTCAATTAAAACGCGCTATATCTAATCCATTAGCATTAAGCTCAAACGATAACTATTATATTGTTTCAAACCTAAATGAAGCCGAAATTTTCACAGGTGGAGCGATTCCATTGGTTGCTAATAGTCAGCTGTGGGAATATCAACATCATATATACTACGTAAGAGATGAAGCGCAAGGTACTAATATAGTACCCGTTTTAATGCAAGGTCGCTTAACGACTAATATGACATTCGATCCTATTATTGATGGTATTGAAAGAATTCGCTTTATGTATGGCATAGATACCGACATTCCAGGAAATTCTGGTTATGGAATTGTTGATACCTTTATATCTGCAGATAACATGACGTTAGCCCAATGGGATAATGGTAATAATAACCGGATATTAGCCGTACGAATTTATGTGTTGGCCAGAAGTATTCTCCCTGATATCAAATATACTAATACCAATACCTATAATCTGGGTGATGTGCCCGTTACGTTTAATGACAACTATCGTCGATTACTCTTTAATTCAACCATAACTTTATATAATGCAGGAGTCGACTCATGGTAAATCGTAATTATGAGCGTAATGTATTTAATAATAATCGAAGCTTAGGTAAACAAACTGGAGTTGTGTTAATTGTTGCGCTTGTTTTTTTAATTGCGCTAACCGCAGTTGCTGCGGCTTTGATGCAAAATTCAACCACAGATATGAAAATGTCAGGTGCAAGTGAAGAAAAAGTTGTTGCTACACAAGAAGCTATAAGTGCTAGTGACGAGGTGATATTTCGACAAGTAAATGCCGATGTTGGAAATAATAGATTTGCATCACCTGTCGTTCGTTTTCAAGATGACGATTTTAGAAATGTTACTGGTAGTTTAGGTATTACAAATACTGGTAATGATACTACGGCAAATATCGATATTGCCAATAATGAACTTGAGCTAGAACCGGATTGCCCCCACTCCAGATCTGCTTCATCAGCCCAAGTATTTACTTGTAATGTTATACGCGTGCAAGTGGTCCGTAAATATGGACGAAAAAACACCAACGAAGTTGAAGTAAATACAGGTGTTGCCCAGCAACTTTTACGATAATTTTTTGGTGTTTAGCTAAATACTGGAGTTAATAAAATGAAAAAATTTCTGTCTACTAGTCTACTGCTTTTAGTCTCAACTGTATCTTTTAGTGAGGATATAGAATTATACGTTAGCAATGCTGTAAAGCTTGCTGGTAGTAAAACCCAAGTCCTGATTATTTTTGATAACTCAGGTAGTATGGGGACCACACTTTCTGTAAATGAAGACTATGATCCTTCGGTAACTTACCCCGCGATCGGCAATGACAACTCATTAGATGAACGTTTTATTTACTTTACAAAAGGCGGAAGTGATGGAGGCTCAGGTTTACCTGTACCGGATAAAAATAATGAATCCCGTCGTTTTCTAGCATCCATTAATAGTTGTGAAACAGCGAGAAAAATTTTAGATGAAACTGGCTTTTACTCAGGGCATATTCGAGAATATAGCTTTAAAGGCACATCGGGTAGTTGGAATGAAATTCCGGATAATAATGGCGCTAATATAGATGTTATTGATTGTGAAGATGATGTTTTAAAATCCGATCCTAACAATATTGACAGTTTACCTGATGGTTACCCGATTGATTATCTTGGTACTAAATTTCTCCCTATTTATCATAGTCCTTTACTAGCAACTTCTAACGTTGAATGGTCTGGTCAGTATGTAACACTTTATTCTGATAATTATTTACGTTGGCATCATGGCGAAACTATTGCACAAACACTGACAACGCGCATGGAAATCGCGAAAAAGAGTATTGCTAATGTAGTTAAAGCTGCGCCATCTATCGATTTTGGCTTAGAAGTGTTTAATTATAACTACGGTGATGCTGCTAACCATCCTAACGGAGGGCGTGTTGCTTTTGGTATCCAACAAATGAACGATACTAGCGAAGCTAATTTTCTCGATATTGTAAATAATAAAGTTTCTGCGAGAACTTGGACGCCTTTGTGTGAATCGCTTTATGAGGCTCAACAGTATTTTGCAGGTAAAGATGTTGAATTTGGTGATGATGATGTTGACCTTTATTATCGTGGCGGAGGTCTTGCCTATAGAAAAAATGTTCCGCCTCGGGATACTACAATAGAGTCATCAGGAAAATATAATAGCCCTTTTTCAAGTTGTAGTAGTAAAGCCTTTGTTATTTTAATTACTGATGGTGCACCTACTTATGATAATGGTGCCGATAGTAAAATTGAAGCATTAACCACCGTTGACGAAGGCAAAACGGTTAACTTTAGTGGTAGCAAGTTTGATGGTAACTATTTAGCGGGTCTTGCTGAGTGGATGAATGAGAATGATCTCAATACTACTCTACCAGGCAGGCAAACAGTTTCAACTTACACCATAGGTTTTAGTGAAGGAGCACTTGATGCTGCGCCGCTATTAAAAAGAACGGCTAAATTAGGAGGAGGAGACTATTATCCTGCTACAGATAGTGCACAACTTACCTCAGCACTTTTGAATGCATTAGAAAGTTTAGAGCCTAGTAATGATAGTTTAACTTCTGCATCTGTAGCTGCGAATAACTTTGACCGAACTGAAACCTTAAATTCGGTTTATTATGCTATGTTTCAACCTGAGAACGGACCGCGTTGGCAAGGTAACCTTAAAAAATATAAGGTGGTTGATGGTAATCAAATCGGTAAGCATGGCAAATTAGCGCTTGATGCAAGTAGTGGTCATTTCTCTCCAGATGTAACGAGCTTTTGGTCGACAGATAATGCCAAAGATGGTGATGATGTGCCAGATGGTGGCGTTGCAGATATGCTACGTAACAAAACTAATCGTGTAGTTTATAGTGATATTGGCACAAGTGGTGCTTTGGCATTATTAACAAAAACACAGGCAGAAACTTCGTTTGGAGGTAGCACAGAGCTAGCTACAGAAATGGATGTGCATGTTGATGATGTAGATTCTTATTTAAGTTGGGCCAAAGGTACTAATGTCGATAATGTAAAATTACCCGATGGTACTGAGCCCACTATTCGTCCCGATGTTTTTGCTGATCCTCTTCATTCTAAACCCCTAGTGGTTAATTATGGTGATAGCATTCGTATTGTTATTGGTACTAATGCCGGTATGCTTCACATGTTCGAAGATAAAGGTGACTCAGTAGATGAAAACTGGGCTTTTATGCCAAAAGAGTTTCTCAAAAACATTAAGCCATTAAGACAAAACTATTCTACAGCTGAAAAAATTTATGGTGTAGATGGCAATATAACGTCATATACACAAGATAAAAATGGTGATGGCATTATTAATGGTACAGATAAAGTTTGGATCTTTTTTGGTCTTCGTCGCGGAGGCACTTCATATTACGCGTTAGATATTAGTGACCCTAGTGCGCCAGGCAAACTTTGGCATATCGATGCTTCATCAACTGGCTTTGGTGACTTAGGGCAATCATGGTCTCAACCTAAGCTCGGTTATTCTAAGGCAAATATTTCCGGTTCAGGGGATTCTGCTGTTGCCGCACCGGTACTGTTTTTCGGTGGTGGTTATGACGCAGGCAAAGATGCAAGCGGTCCTGGGACCCCAGATACCAAAGGTCGTGCTATTTATATGGTCGATGCTCAAACCGGAACGCTAAAATGGAGCTTAGCAGCTGAGAATGCAAGTACAACGTTCAGTGGCACCGATAGTATTCCATCGAGCATAGCGATTCTTGATAGTGATGGAGACGGTTTAACAGACAGACTTTATACCGGTGACACGGGTGGTAATGTTTGGCGTGTTGATATGCCAAGTGGAAATCCAGGTGACTCAGAAGACCCATGGACAGTGTTTAAATTAGCTGAATTGGGCGGAACTACCAATAGTAATGATTTACGCTTTTTTAATGAACCATCTATTGTACGTACTTTTGTTAGTGAAACTATTGAAACTACCGTAACAGATAAGGATGGTCAAACTCAAACAATCGTGAGTCACCAAGAAAAACCCTACGATGCCGTTCTTATAGGTAGTGGAGACAGATCCAACCCGTTGGGTGACGACACAAGTGATACATTCTTTATGATTAAAGATGAGCACATAAAGACTAAATCATTTTTTAGTTCAGTTGAACCTGTAACACCCGCTGCGCTTTTAAAAAGTGATTTGTATAACTACACAGATAACCCTTTTGGTCAAACTCTGACTACTCAAGCGCGAGAAACATTAGCTATTGCAGTGAGTAAAAAATCTGGTTGGTATATCGACCTAGAAGGCTCAGGTGAAAAGAGTACGGCAGAAGCCATTGTTATCAATGGTGTCGCTTTTTTTACAACATTTATTCCACCTAATTTAGATCCTAATATTGTGCGATGTGAGCAGCCTAACGGTACTGGCCTGTTATACGCTGTTGATTTAGCTCTAGGTACGGCAGTATATAACTGGAAGACAAATGATGGAACTGGTGATGGTACTGGCGTTGGTGATGGTACCGGCACTGTTGAAGGTCCGCCTGCAGATGCTACAAGGAGTATAGTTATTAGTGAGCAATTTTTAGGTGCACCTACACTCATTGTGGTTCCTGATGCAGCAGGGGAAACTATAGGTAATATTATTGTTGGCCGAAAAGTTGTAAATACTCCTTTTACCCTGCAAACGATGAGAACCTACATGTATATTAAAGAGGAGCAATAATGCAAAAAGTAAAACGGATTAATGGTTTTACATTAATAGAGTTGTTAATAGCAGTTGCTATAGTTGCTATTCTAGCCGCTGTAGCATTTCCTTCTTATACTGACTTTGTCGCCCGCTCAAATCGCACAGAGGCTCAGCGAGAGTTACTAAGAATTGCTAATATGCAAGAGCAGTTCTTCGTTGATACCAGAGCATATACCTCAGATATGAATAACCTGGGGTTAGGTAACGATCCATTTATCACTGAAAATGGTTATTACAGTATAGATGCGGCCTTAGCTAATGGTGGTTTTGTACTAACGGCAACGGCACTTGAGCCGCAAAAAACTAATGACAGCAATTGCCCAACCTTATCCGTGAGTGAAACGGGGCAAAAATTACCGGCAAGCGCCTGTTGGGAGCAATAACATGAAAATGAAAATATACTTAATTACCTTAATCGTTTTAATAAATGCGAGTTTTGAAGTTTCTGCTGCTAATAAAGTGGATAAAAATTATAACGTAGATGCTAAATGCTATGTAGAACTTGCTGATGGTGAAAAAGTAATTTATTTGGCTACTGTAAAAGAAAATCAAGTTAATAAATTAGTTGATACCTTAGCGGGTAAAAAAATACCGACACCTTATGCTAAAAAGAAGCAGCAGGTTCAACTGGCATTTGAATGCGTATTACTTGAGTCAAAATTCAACTCAAGTAAAGCAAATGAATTATTTGAAAAGCAACCGAGATAAGTCGTCGATATTGTTAGTTGTTACTAAATTAATTTAGTTAACGTCGTTATTATAAATGCCCAGTAACATTACTGGGCATTTATGTATTAACTACATGAAACTGATGTGCCATTTCTATTATTGTCTTTACCATCACTATTCGTATCTGTCGTCGCATAAACGCGTCCAGACAAGGATACCTCAACACCGCGAGAAAAATCATTATTGTCTTTAGGGCAGTAACTAAAGTTGCCATTACCGCCTGATACTAATCGACCTGTCGGGGCAAATATTATAATATTTTGGCTAAACTGTAGCGTATCACCGTTGGATATTTTTCCTTTCACCTTTATTAACTCTTCATTGGCGCTAACATAATTACTGTTATTCGCTAATGTATTATCACTATTAATAAAGACACTAATTTCATTTTGCCAGTTTGTAGTACATGTTGTGCCACTTAATGGGCAAATAGTGACATTTTTACCACTATTTATAGCACTATTTCTTGCGGCTAATAATAGCCGATGTATTTCGCTTACTTCATTATCGACTCTTGATTGCACCATAAACTGACCTAAACTTGGTCCTGCAATAGCGGTTAATATGCCAATAATAGCAATGCCAATAAGCAACTCGGCGATTGTGAATCCTTTAATAAACTTAGGACTTATAGATTTTTTTATAGATAACTTAGACATAACTACAGCTACAGTTAAGGTTGATGCTTTATTTATAACATTGTTACTTATGCTCAGCTAGCAAATTCTATTTAAGGAAGTGCTGTTAATCTGGGCCTGATGCTAATAATTTATACTTAAGCTTCATAAATATTATTTTCTAGTCTCTGATTTTTAGCTTATGTTAAACAACGGCTGAATGGTTGTCATACTTGTCATAGCAGCTAAGTTTATTACTAATAATCAGTAGAAAAATGTAATATATTTATCTCTTTTAGCACATAGCAAGTGTCATTAAGTTTAGTTATAACACTTAATTTTTGCACCGCTACGTCTAATGTTTTTACTGTTACTTTTATTTGCAGCACTCGCATAAGCTCTTCCAGAGGTTGCTACTACAATACCTCTGTTTTTGTCATTATGATATTCAGGGCAGTAGCTAAATGTGGCGTTTTGTCCCCAACCTGACAAATGGCCAGTGGAAGCGTAAGTTAAGCCAATGCGTGTTTTGCCATATTGTAATTTATCACCGGTTTTTATTGCCGCTTTATTTGCGACAATTCGTTCATTTAATTCAGGTTCAAATACTTTGTTATTATTACCGTCAGTAAATACACTTAACTCTTGATGCCATAGGTTTTTACATTTGCTTTGGCCATTTAATGGGCAGAGTGTAACACTGGTGTTATGAGTTAAAGCGCTATTTCTAGTAATTAAAATCAGCCGGTGGAGGGTTGATATTTCATTGTTAACACGGGTGACAACAATGAAATTATTGAGGCTAGGTATACCAATGGAGAGTAAACTCATTAAAATCGCTAGCGCGACCATTGTTTCGATAATTGTGAATCCATTACACTTTAACATGACAACTATTCCTTTAGTTGAATAAACTTTTCAGTGCTAGGTATAGTCAAAAATATCGAGATTTTCCAAATTTAATTAACTAATTTTCATATATTGTTGGAATTGCTGTGCGCTTATGTTGAGTTTTCATGTAGATAGCGATAATTTTTTCTTCTACTAATTTATCCGTGTTTTTACCTTCTAAAAAGTCATCTAGCTGATCATAACTTAGGCCTAAGGCATCTTCATCTTTTTTACTGGGGGCTAACTCTTCTAAGTCAGCTGTTGGTGCTTTATCAGTTAATTGGCTAGGAGCGCCTAAAGTGCTAGCAATTTGTTTGACTTGACGTTTGGATAGTCCAAATAATGGTGCCAAGTCACAAGCCCCGTCTCCCCACTTGGTAAAAAAGCCTGTAATATTTTCTGCCGAGTGATCTGTACCTAATACTAAGCCACCCAATATACCTGCAATATGATATTGCATTACCATGCGAGAGCGTGCTTTAACATTTCCTTTAGAAAAGTCTATTTCAGCGGCAGATGCTGAGAGCAGTTCTGCATTTTGAAGGGCATTAATGGTTTCATTATGAATACCTTCAGTGCCTGCCAAGATATTAGTGGTTAAACTATGTGTAGGCTTTATAAACTCAAGAGCCAACTGTGCGTCATCTTCATCTGCTTGGATATCAAAGGGAAGTCTTACAGCAATAAATTGATAAGTATTCGGACTTTCACTGTTTAAAGCGTCAACAGCGAGTTGAGCTAAACGGCCACAAGTAGAAGAATCAACACCACCACTTATACCTAAAACTAGTGATTTAAGGCCTGATTGAACTAGCTTGTTTTTGATAAAATCTACTCGACGTTCAATTTCAAACGTAGGATTAATTTCAGGTAATACTTTCATTTCATTGATTATTGCCTGGGCGCCCATAATATTTCCTTTTGGTGAGAGGTAGATTTTAAATTTTAAGCTGTTTAAAAGTAGCAGTATAGGCAGTGTAGCAAAGTCTTACTTCGATTAGAACTTTTGCACTATAGCTGTACAATTACTTGATATTATGTAGATAATGATAATTATCAACATGCTCCGATGCGTAAATCAACTTATAGGCTAGAAAAATGAAAAAAATAGAAGCGATAATTAAACCATTTAAAATGGATGATGTACGTGAAGCACTTGGCGAAATTGGTGTTACGGGTATGACTGTGTCCGAAGTTAAAGGCTTTGGACGTCAAAAAGGGCATACCGAGCTTTATCGCGGCGCCGAATACATGGTGGATTTTTTACCGAAAGTAAAGCTCGAGATTGTGGTGAAAAAAGAAAATGTTGAACGCTGTGTAAATACTATTTTAGAAACTGCGCAGACGGGTAAAATTGGCGATGGTAAAATTTTTATAACCGATGTAGAACGCGTAATACGTATTCGTACTGGAGAAGAAGACGAAGAGGCTATTTAAGTCTATTAATAGCCCAAAAAAATACCAGCAAATTGCTGGTATTTTTTTGGCTTATTGATGTCTATGCAGCAATACCTAAGCTAGAGTTGAGACTTTTATTGAGAAACTAAAGGGTTATTTGGGTAGTTTGCAGCTAACACTTGTTTGGCATTAACTTGCAAATCAGTTAAGCCCAGTTTTTCGTAACAGACAATCATAATTTCTAATGCTTCTTCTGTTTCTGCGCTAGGAGAAAAGTATTCAACAATATATTTTCCTCGGTTAGCTGATGAAACATACGCTTCACGCTTCAAGTAATAACGTGCAACAGATAATTCATACTTCGCTAGTCGTGATTTAATGGCGATCATGCGTTGACGTGAGTCAGCAGCATATTTACTGTTAGGGTATTTCTCTAATAATATCTTTAAATCTTTAAATGCATCGCGAGCTGCTGAAGGATCACGGTCTGAACGGTCAATACCTGCAAGATTTTGGAATAAATTTTCTTGAGTAGCAACATTGATTAACGCACGCATATAATAAACGTAGTCTATGTTTGCATGTGAAGGGTTAAGTCTTAAAAATCTATCTGTTAAGGCTAGACCTTGCGCAGCATTACCACTTTTATAATAAGCATAAATTAAATCTAATTGTACCTGATGAGAGATAGGACCATAAGGAAATCGAGAATCTATCGCCGATAATATTTGTATAGCCTTTTGATATAATCCATTGTCAAGTGATTGTCTAGCATCAGAAAATAATGCTTGAGCAGACTTGTCCGGCACCTTTTTTATATCTTTTTCGTTTGTGCCTGAGCAACCAGTTATTGCTAACACGAGTGCAAGGCACATTATTTTTATTGTCACTTTTTCCATAGACTTCAATATCACTACTTTGTTTTAGTTAAAAATAAATATCTTCCTCGCTATAATTACTTAATGTAATTGCTTTAGCAAAGAGGTAAAATAAGCACTGGCATTCTAACCTAGCAATCCTGCCTTGCACAGTGCTAATTAATAGAGAGTTTAATGGCTGAGATAATTCAACACCGGGACACGGTTCCCGAATCATGCTTAGGCAAACGTTTCGACCAGACTTTGGCCGAAATGTTCCCTGATTATTCACGTTCACGTTTAAAAGAGTGGATTTTAGCCGGTCATGTTACGGTTGACGACGTTGTAGTCGATGTACCCCGCGAAAAAATGTTCGGTGGTGAGCTTATTGCCATCAATACTGAAGTTGAAGCGGAAGTGCGTTTTAAAGCGCAAGATTTACCACTTAATATTGTCTACGAAGATGACGATATTTTAGTGATCAACAAACCTGCTGGCTTTGTTGTGCACCCTGGTGCGGGTAACCCAGATGGTACAGTGCTTAACGCCTTACTTCATCATTGCCCTCAACTAGATGTTGTGCCGCGTGCAGGTATTGTTCATCGTTTGGATAAAGACACAACAGGCCTAATGGTAGTAGCAAAAACTATTGCCGCTCAAACCAACTTGGTTGAATCTCTTCAAGCGCGTGAAATTACTCGTGAATATGAAGCTATTGCCAGCGGTATTATGACCGCTGGTGGTTTAGTTGATGAGCCGATTGGCCGTCATGCTACAAAGCGTACACATATGGCCGTAACCTTTTCAGGCCGTCCTTCGGTGACGCATTACCGTGTAATGGAAAAATTCAGGTTACACACACGTTTACGTTTGCGTTTGGAAACTGGGCGCACACATCAAATACGCGTGCATATGGCACATATAACGCATCCACTTGTGGGTGACCCTGTGTATGGTGGTCGACCTCGTCCACCTAAAAATGCATCAGAAGAATTACGTGAAATGTTACGTCAATTCAAGCGTCAGGCCCTGCATGCTGCAATGTTATCTCTGTATCATCCGATATCGGGTGTACAAATGACATGGCATGCTGATGTACCTGATGATATGGTCGCATTAGCTGAAATGTTACGTATAGATACAAAAAATAATCTCGTCGATAGTGATTTTTAACCCTTCAGACAATATACAGTATATCAAATGGCCAACAGAACGCGTGTTGGCCTTTACTACCAACCGATTACCAACTCAAAAGAAGTTGTTGCCTAGTAATGCAGAGCCTTCATCGCTCATAGTCACAATTGAACATGAAGCTTCGACACCATTGGCGCCAGAGTTTGATGCTTTTAATTTGGGTGATCATGTTGGTGACTGTCCTGATCTAGTTATTCAAAACAGAAAGCTACTTTTAAAGTACCTACCTTCTGAAACTAAAATTCAATGGTTAACTCAAGTTCATGGTAATAAAGTAGCTAACGTTGAGCATCATGATAATAACCCGATTATAGCTGATGCAGCGATAACTCGCAGCCAAGGAATTGCTTTAGCAATTATGACTGCAGACTGCTTACCTATTTTATTATCAAACAGCGATGGCAGCGAAATTGCCGCAATTCATGCTGGTTGGCGACCTTTAGCTGCAAACATTATTGAGGAAACCATTACATTAATGCAAAGCTCAGTAAATGACATTGTAGTGTGGATGGGGCCTTGTATTGGCGAACAGTTTTTTGAAGTTGGACATGAAGTAAAACAAGCTTTCTGTCAGGTTTCCACACAGTTCGAGCAAGCTTTTAAACTTATCAAATCGCTCAATGACGATCCAATAAAATATTTAGCAAATTTACACTTGATTGCTCAATTGCAACTTTCGAATTTAGGTGTAAAAAATATCACTTCATTGAATGAATGTACTCATACCTTGCGTGATAAGTACTATTCTTATCGCCGGGATGGCCAGACCGGGAGAATGGCTAGCATTATCGTTATAAAATAAATTGTTTAATTTCAAGCTTTCTAATATTCCATTAATTGATCTTCATCAAGGTTATAGTTTTCCAATGCTTGAAAATACGTCTAAGTGTCCTCATAACATAGTTAACTATACTGTAAGCCCAGTAACATGGCATTAGGAGAACGTTAATGCGTTTAGATCGATTTACACAAACATTTCAAGTAGCAATATCTGATGCTCAATCTATAGCATTAGGTAAAGATCACCAATTTATAGAGCCTATCCATTTAATGCTTGCGTTATTAAACCAAAACGCGAGTAGCATTATTCCACTTTTAAAAAGTGCGGGTATCAATGTTCGAACACTTAGAACACAAGTTGAAGCTGCTATTGATGAATTAGCACAAGTGTCCGGTACCGGTGGCGAAGTACAATTGTCATCGGCGATGGGAAATATTTTAAATCTTTGTGACAAGTTTGCACAAAAGCACGGTGATAAGTTTATTTCTTCAGAAATATTCATGCTGGCAGCGTTACAAGATAAAGGTAAACTTGGACAAATTCTTAAAGGACTAGGTGCGAGTGAGCAACGTTTGCAAGACGCAATTATCCACATTCGTGGTGGGAAAAATGTCGACGATGTTAATGCTGAAGAAGTACGCCAGGCACTCGATAAATATACCGTAGATTTAACCGAGCTAGCAGAGCAAGGTAAATTAGACCCTGTTATAGGTCGAGATGATGAAATCAGACGAACTATTCAAGTATTGCAAAGACGCACAAAAAACAACCCGGTACTCATTGGTCAGCCTGGTGTAGGTAAAACTGCCATTGTTGAAGGGTTAGCTCAACGTATTGTTGATCACGAAGTGCCTGAAGGTATTAGAAATAAGCGAGTCTTATCACTTGATATGGGCGCGCTTGTTGCTGGTGCTAAATATCGTGGTGAATTTGAAGAGCGCCTTAAAGCTGTACTTAGCGAACTAAACCAGCTTGAAGGGCAGGTGATACTATTTATTGATGAATTGCATACTATGGTCGGCGCTGGCAAAAGTGACGGAGCTATGGATGCAGGAAATATGCTAAAACCTGCGCTAGCAAGAGGGGATTTACATTGTGTTGGTGCTACTACCTTAGATGAGTATCGTCAATATATTGAAAAAGATGCAGCTTTAGAGCGGCGTTTTCAAAAAGTACTGGTTGATGAACCTAGTGTAGAAGATACGATTGCCATTTTACGTGGTCTTAAAGAACGTTATGAGTTACACCATAATGTTGAAATAACCGATCCTGCTATTGTTGCCGCTGCAACATTGTCACATCGGTATGTAAGCGACCGCCAACTGCCTGATAAAGCGATTGATCTTATCGACGAAGCAGCGTCGAGTATTCGTATGCAAATGGATTCAAAGCCTGAGAACTTAGATAGATTAGAGCGACGTTTAATTCAGCTAAAACTTGAACAAAGAGCATTATCAAAAGATTCTGATAGCGCCTCCAAAAAACGTTTGGAGCTGATTTCAGAAGATATAGCAACTTGCCAATTAAGTTATGACGAATTAGATGAAGTGTGGAAAACCGAAAAAGCTGCACTTCATGGCACGCAGGCGATTAAAACAGATCTAGAGAAAGCCCGCATTGAACTCGAAGCTGCTCGAAGAGTAGGCGATCTAAATACCATGGCAGAGCTACAATATAGTCGTATACCCGATCTTGAAAAACAGCTTGATCTTGCTTGCCAAGCTGAGATGCAAGAAATGACTTTACTTAGAAATAAAGTCACTGATGTTGAAATTGCAGACGTATTGAGCCGTGCTACTGGCATACCGGTAGCAAAAATGCTTGAAGGCGAAAGTGATAAACTACTACACATGGAAGACAATCTTCACAAACGTGTTATCGGACAATCTGAAGCCGTGGTATCCGTATCAAACGCTATTCGAAGATCAAGAGCAGGTTTGGCAGATCCTGATCAACCTATAGGTTCCTTTTTATTCCTCGGACCAACTGGCGTAGGAAAAACAGAATTAACCAAAGCATTAGCTCATTTTCTTTTCGATAGTGAAGATTCATTAGTGCGTGTTGATATGTCAGAGTTTATGGAAAAGCATTCTGTTGCGCGTTTAGTTGGTGCACCTCCTGGTTATGTTGGTTATGAAGAAGGAGGGTATTTAACTGAGGCGGTAAGGCGTAAACCTTATTCTGTTATATTACTTGATGAAATTGAGAAAGCACATCCTGATGTTTTTAATATATTACTGCAGGTATTAGATGATGGAAGGTTAACGGATGGCCAAGGACGCACTGTTGATTTTAAAAACACAGTGATCATTATGACTTCAAATATTGGTTCCGACATTATTCAAGAGTTTGGCGATGACAGTCAATATCAACAAATGAAAACGCGTGTAATAGCTGAATTGAGTCATCACTTCAAACCTGAGTTTATAAACCGTGTCGATGAAACTGTAGTTTTTCATCCGTTACTCTCTGAGCAAATTCAAAGTATTGCGAGTATTCAAATATCGGCTTTAATCAAAAGATTAGAAGCAAGAGATATCAGTATGACCGTTTCAGATGAGGCATTATCGTTTATTGCCGCTGCAGGATTTGACCCAATTTTTGGTGCTAGACCGTTAAAACGAGCTATTCAACAGGAGATAGAAAACCCGCTTGCACATAAATTGTTAGCGAACGAGTTTTCAGCAGGGGATCATATTTTTGTAGAGCTAAGTGACAATAGCTTAAATTTCACTGTTAATAATGTGAAGAGTTAAGCTATTTAATTTAGGTTTTAGCTAGTTTTAACCTAAGCAGGTAGGAGTATGGAGTTTGTTACTCGGTACAATAAACTTCTACCTGTTTTTCATTCATTGCTAATTGTTGTTGTTTTTCCAAAGCACCTAATACTTTCACATTACCCGTTTCATCTTTATATTGAATTTTATCAAAATTCTGTAAAGTGCTTAAATTATCTCGTGCAGTAATACACTTATCTTGATTGATATTATCAATTGCATCACTATTCTCTTGTGCGGTAACAAAAGATTTATCAGTAGATTGTGAACTTAAACTAGACATATCTTTTTCAATTGTGGCTGCAGATTTTTGATTTTTTGCCATACTAATTTCAATATAGTCATCATGTGGTGGTTGGTTTTGACTAAAATGAACAACATCTTCCTTGTCAATCCAACGATAAATGGTGATCTGTTCGGCTGCGAAAACATCGGAATACACTAATATCATCGAAAAAAACAACAATGTCTTAATGTTCATAACGGTACCTACCCATAAATTAATACTAACATTACTAACATTTAATCTCGTTTGAAATGAATACACACGATATAAATGTAATATCTACTGTGTTTTATAGCAACACAGAGGCCAGTTTACAAATTTTTATCCTTTTATTAATCATTCATTTGTACTACAGCTACCGTTAATAAATAAACTTATGCTAGATTACCCCTATATAACTCATTTTAACTTCTTTCGGTTTAATTTATGCAAGACAAAAACAATGATGACTCGCTTCAAACTCGCGGTATTTATCTGTTACCTAATTTATTAACTACAGCAGGTCTATTTTCCGGATTTTACGCTGTCGTATCATCGATGAATGGTCACTTCATCAGTGCAGCAATTGCTATATTCATTGCCATGATTTTTGATGGCTTAGATGGCAGAGTTGCAAGAATGACAAATACACAGAGTGAATTTGGTGCAGAATACGACAGCATGGCAGATATGTTGTCGTTTGGCATAGCGCCAGGAATAGTGGCATATAATTGGGCGCTTTCGAGTTTTGGTAAATTTGGCTGGTTAGCCGCATTTGTTTATGTTGCTTGTGCTGCATTACGTCTTGCTCGTTTTAATACCCAAGTTGGCATTGCAGATAAACGCTACTTCCAAGGGTTAGCAAGCCCAGCTGCTGCAGGCGTTGTAGCCAGCCTTATTTGGGTTGGCAGTGAATATCAAATCAACGGGCAAGATTATGGCTATATTATCGGTTTAATTACTATCGTCCTTGGTCTGTTAATGGTCAGCAACTTTAGATACAACAGTTTTAAAGAAGTGGACTGGAAAGGTAAGGTTAATTTTGTTGTCGTACTATTAATAGTACTCGCCTTTGTGGTTATCGCTTCTAGCCCTGAAAATATTTTGCTCATTATATTTGGCTTATATGCTTGTTCGGGGCCGTTTACTACTATCCGCTCAGTAAAAAAATTAAAGTTAGAGCATGTGCTTGGCGACGATCAGGATGCGGACTTTATGCGCGATAGCGAAACTAAAGCGCCAGAGAATAGTGATGCAAATGAAAAATCAACGAATAACGACCCTAAATAAATGGGTTGGTGAACCGTTTAGCTCACAAAGTACTAAATTTACAATGCTCAATGTAAGTATGGTTTCGTTCTAATAAAATATAAAAGCGCTATTTAAGCGCTTTTTTTATTTTATTAGAGCGAAAATCCAACGGCTTGCTTAAATAAAAAGCAAACAAACACATTTCCGAAATTAAATGCACTTTAGGTGTTGACGTGAGGTCAAAAATCTCTAAAATGCGCTCCAGTTCCAAGGGGTCACCCCAACGAACTGTTTTAATAAGTTATCTAGCGCGGTTTAGGCTGAATTGGTTAACTTAACGTTTTAAAGATAGGTTTTGAAAGTTTTAAAAACTTTTAAAATAAATTCAAATAAAACGTTGACATTAAAACTGAGTTGCGTAGAATGCGCATCTCGC
>NZ_JACGWF010000041.1:0-36648 GCF_014077595.1 Colwellia sp. 6M3
ATGTTGATGAAATCACTCATTTTTTCTCACTAAATAAAGTTAAATATTTACCTACAATTAAAAATACAGAGTCATCTGGTGGTCACAAAATTAATTTCTATATTGGATTAAAAGCCATATCTGAAGTAATAACACATGAAGTTGAATTGAAAAATGATAGTGCCAATACTAGCCAGATAAACATTGAATATACTGTCCCGCAATTACCTAAAGCGCCAACATGGGCTAAATTTTTATTAAACTTTAAAATATCAGGTTGGAAATTTTATACTTACATTTCTTTACCCTTACTAGCTTTGGCCGTAGGGTATTCTTTACTGTTGTGGAACTACTATTCGCTATCCTATTTTAGCTTGATTTATTTAATATCATTTTTAATGATAGCTGTTTCTTTCTACTTCTGGTTAAAGCCATTTTACGAAGCCATAGATAAACGCATAGGCATAGCGCCATATTGGTTAGTTCGCTTAAGCGTAATTTCTGCACAGTTGAGATATGTTCGCACAGCAACTAAAAGGGACAACGGCCAATACATAAGAGCTTTGCAATTAGTTGTATACCAAGCTGAATGCCCAATATGTAGCAATAGAGTGTTAATTGAAAAAGGTAGTAATGCTCAAAGGGGACGTTTAGTTGGTGTTTGTGATGAATCACCCAGAGAGCATGTATTTAGCTTTGATCATGTAACCAAAAAAGGAATGCTACTTAGGTAATTTTGGGGTTTGAAAGGTTCAATAAACTAGATTAGATATGTAAACAAATTTTTAAATTTTTAACCGAAATACTTTATGTCTTCAAATGCCACTGCTGACTCTTTTATGGGTGTGAAAATAGAATCATGATAGACAATTCAAAATTGCTCTAACAAGTTTGAATACACAAAATTATTATTATTAAACTAAGGATATTTATTATGGATTTTTATTTATCATCACTCAAAACTACTTACTCTGAGGTCATTGATATAACAGAGCCTAGTGATTGTTTTCTTAATGTTAATTTTTCCCTTATCGGTTATGTTGATGATAGTGATAAACCTGAAGAATTAGGTGAGCAAAAAGCTCTCGTATTAAAAGTGCCTCATGATTTTTACTTGGACGAAATATTTGAAGAACATTCTCAAGAGCTGATGGAAGTATTTGAAATATTGGCAAATAATCAAAATTCAAAAATAAAAATCGATGAGTTGAAAAGTAAAACCTTTGTTTACTTGAAGTCAATTAATATTCTAGAAAAATATCAGAATAACGGTTTAGGAGAAATACTTTTTAGTAAAAGTATTGAGCATCTGCGTACTCTTTTTCAAGACCCTATAATAATATTACTCGCATCACCTATCAATGAAGAAGGCTATCAATTAATAGAAGAAGAAAATCAGGTGGAATCCAAAAAAAATAAACTACATAAATGGTATAAAAGAAAAAGCTTTAAGTATTTATACTGTGAGGAAAATTCAAACATGATGTACCTTGATTATTCTTCGATGTAACATTGTAGTGGTTTAGCAAAATTGGCCTGTCTAATAAATTTTGGATTGATAGTGAAATGTCCGCTTTTGAGATAGATGAGAACATTTTAATTTTGTACTCACAGCGAACAAACTGTTTAGATATCAATTTTTCTATTAGGAGCCATATTGTTCGTTATTAATCTGGCTTGAATTATTTGAGTGTCCTGTTGAATACGTTTAATCAGGCGAATATTTTTACCGCTAGAGCATTTTATAATATCTAATCTAGTTTCATTGCCGTAACGTCTTTTGAATATAGGTAAGCATTTATCCAAAAACTCTTTAGCTAGTTTAATGTGACTTATATGTGCTTCTTTTGAAAGTCCGGCTAATTTTACATGTGGACTAATGTGCAATTCATCCTTTTCCAATTGAGAGAAATACATAAACATTTGTTTCGATGATAATTGCACATCACTTACTTTGATTTGAAACCATTCAGTCATAAGTTTACTCATTGTTTATTAGAATTATGGTTTTCACTACAGTAGCTTTTGCCGTATATAGCTGGTTTAAGGCATTGCGTTTTCTTTTTTATGATTGCAGAACACCGTTCAACATCTCTTGTTTCTATAAATTCAAAGATGGTTCCTGACTCATGTTTTTTATTTTCAACTTTACTATATATATGTACAGAATATGAATGCCACAATGAGCTTAGCGATCCTTTCATTATGGAAATATTTCCGTCGTTAGATTTAGCAAAATAGCATTCGCTGTTAAAGCTTATAGCATCAGGTAATTTTCTAAGCGAAACATCATCTATAATTTCGCCATCTTTTTTACCGCCTTTTAAAGTAATTGATGTGTATCCTCTAGTCATAATTGTTTCCCATTATTTGTTTAATATTAAGTAGTGGGATAGCACCAGAGTAGTTTGTCGTTATCCCACATTTAAGTGTTGTCCAAATTTTTAAAGAGCGTGTAGCACCGTTATTAAGGCATTTCCAATAACGTCATTTTGTCAGCAAATGCTGTTTTTGTTAGTTGTGTTAATTGATTAGGAAACTTAATCATCACTTCAATTTCATCATTTAGGGTAATGACACCTGCAATAAAACCAATTTTCTCTATTGGCAGGTCTTTGTTATCTTCATCTTCTTTTTTAACCACATGGCTATTAAGAAGTTCAAAGGCTTCTTGCATGGTGAATTGGTCATTAAGTCCAAATGTTTCTATATTCATTTTATTGTTTTTCCGTTGTTTGAATTTGTTAGTACAGTTATTTACACAAGTCCAAGGGCGCTTCGCGCTTCTCCTCGATGCTCAGGCTTCGCCCTCGTCGTCGCAGCTTCGCGCCTAAGCATATTTTCATATCGGTATTGGGTGTAATTTTACCAATTCCTTGTTGCGAGACTCATTCTTCGTTTCGCAAGTCGTCATCGGTCGCGTTATTCTTTGCCAAATTCGAGTACGAGTGAGGTTAATAATATTTTTATTAATCAGTCCTTTTAACGAAGGAGCTTTAATATCACCGTAATGAGTTAAGTTGTTCTGTATAACTTCGCCCGTTTCAATATCAATGGTTTCATTCACTTCGGTTTGATAATAGGGATGAATAGGGCGATTCCGTCTTGGTAGTATTGCTCCACCCATTGCCATTACATAAGCAGCCCAATCACCAGAGTCGGCAGCGATAAACGCTTGCACGACTTCTGGTTGCTCGGTCTCCTGTAAACGTCTTAATTCACGCCACACAGTCACAGATGGGCCACCAATTTGTTGAAATTGACGAATACCCCATAAAGCAGACCAAGCATCTATTTT
The DNA here is from genome assembly GCF_014077595.1 of Colwellia sp. 6M3. Classification (NCBI taxonomy): domain Bacteria; kingdom Pseudomonadati; phylum Pseudomonadota; class Gammaproteobacteria; order Alteromonadales; family Colwelliaceae; genus Colwellia; species Colwellia sp. 6M3. The sequence continues at coordinate 3,278 of NZ_JACGWF010000041.1, forward strand.
TGATGAAGCAGGTTTTGCATCATTGCCATATAAATCAGTATCGAGATCAGAGCCATCAATATTCTTTGAAATGTACTTAGCAATATAACCAGCAGCACTACCTTTATTAGGATCTATAGAAGTTACATTGAAGCGATGCTTTTTAGCGCCTCGCTCATTACCATCTTCTTTCAATGCGTATTTATGAAAAATTTCTCGACTAGTTTTTACATCGTCAGGGTGCATGAAAAGTAATAAATGCCAATGTGGTGTTCCATCATGATGTGGTTCAACCACACGAAACCCATAAGGATGAATATTTTTCTTTTGTAAGGCCGAGCGAATCAGTTTCCAATTATTATTAAAATAATCATTAACTTCTTTAGGTGTTGAGTTATTGAATTTTGGATTAGCTTTACCATTTGAATAAGCATGATATTTTGACGGAGAAGTTAACGTATAGAATTCCCCGGCATGACCCATTTGTGTGGCAACTTCTTCAAAGCCACGTATGCGAGTCATTAATTCAGCTTTACGAATTCTTGGGTTGGATACTGATTTTTTATATACATCAAGAAGGGTATAAGTTTGACCATCTTCATTAACAATATGATTAGCCATTAAATACTCAAACGAGTTTTTAAGCTGAGTCTTTCTATTTTCTAATGCAAAATTACTGACGTAGCAACTCGCATCTTTATGGACTAAATTTAATTTTCTATGTACTTGCTCAATGTGCTGAGTGCGCATCTTGTTAATTTTTCTAAACCACCAGTTAGCACAGATAAGCTTATTTAATATTGGAATGAATGGTTTATTGTTTTCAAAACCATCTACTTCAATAGTGTATTTTTTAGCTATTCCTCTACATATTTGATAAGAAACTTTATTCTGACCATATTCTGCAACTGTTAAACCACACTTTCGCGAGACGATTTCACAAAAACTTCTAATTTTTGATGTTGATGAAGAAAGGTTTAAATCATGAATAATGAGCGATTTATCTATTTTAAGAATAAATAGATTGGCTTCACGTAAATTTTTCTGATGGAAGAGTTTTAGATAGTTACTTTTTAATGCGTTAACTAAGTAAGGATGACGTTCAAATATTTTTTTGCGGAAAGAATAACATTCGCGTGTACCAATGTTATTTTCAGATGATGGCAAAAAAGTGTCAAAATCGTGCCATTTCCTAGCCCATTTAGGACTATCTAAGACCAACGGGGTTTCAGATGCAAAAAAGCCACAGTCACTGTTTCCAGTGGCTATGGCCTGTTTCTGCTGACTTTCGTCAACCTTCAATGTGGTGGAGCGGGGGGGAATCGAACCCCCGTCCAAAAAACCTACATCCTCGGTACTACATGCTTAGTCGATTATTTGTTTAACCAATTAGACGCCAATCGACAGGCTTCGTCATGGTGAGCTTAATACTATTTCGCGGTTCAGCCTTAAGCGTGCTTCCCTCGCTATCCTATTTGGGGTGACCATCGATCCTCTAAACAATAGGAGAATTTTTGAGGCGATGGCTAGCCTAAGCGGCTAGTGCGAACGTTTCGTCGTTTGCAATTATAGTTTTGCGGCTTTTTACGAGGCCAACCGCCCCTCGGCATGCACCTTGGGTTTCGTGAATCTTGTCGAATCCTAGATCCGCCCCAAAGTTTAACTCTTTTATTATAGACTAAATCAGTCTACAAAACGCATTGTACAACGCTTTATTTAAATAGACAACGTGGTATTTTTTAACCAACTATCTATCTAAGTTTTTATTTTTCATTAAACGACCTTTATCAACCGCCCATTCACGATCTTTAATATCGGCACGCTTGTCGTGATCTTTCTTACCTTTACCAAGATAAAACTCAAGTTTTACCCAACATGCCTTCCAGTACATTGCGGTTGCAATGAGTGAATAGCCATCTCGGTCAACGGCAAACATGAGTTGGTCAAGTTCACGACGGTTTAATAACAGTTTTCGAGCACGGTTAGGATCACACACCACATGGCTTGAGGCTGCATTTAGCGGCATAATTTCTGCGCCTACTAAAAATGCCTCACGGTCTTTAACAAAGACGTAGCAGTCTGAGATGTTAGCTTTACCACTGCGTATACTTTTTATTTCCCAACCTTGTAAACTCATACCCGCTTCATATTTGTCGGTTAAGTTATAGTTGTGACGCGCTTTTTTATTCAGTGCGATTGTATTACTGCTTGATGATTTTTTTTTCTTTGCCATTATATTTCCATTCTGTTTACTACCAAAAATAGCAATCTCCAACATTATACGGGGAATTATTGTTATTTAAATGGCTTATTTATCATTTTTCACTTTAATGCGTTTTTAAAAGACATTTGTTATGATAGCGCCCTTGAGAATTGGAGGGTGAATGCCGAACATAAGCCGTAGTGCATTAGTGATGCACAGTGTAGAAGATATGTATTATTTAATTAATGATGTACTTGCTTACCCAAAATTCTTACCTGATTGTAGTGATAGTAAAATAATTGCTCAAGATGAAGTAGGTATGACAGCTGCATTATTGGTGTCAAAAGGTGGTCTTAAAAAGTGGTTTACTACCCAAAATGTACTGGTGAGTAATCAAGAAGTTAAAATGAGCTTAGTCGACGGGCCTTTTAAATACCTCGTTGGCGGGTGGCAATTAAAAGCATTGTCTGATGACGCTTGTAAAATAGAGCTAACTTTAGATTACGAGTTTTCTAATAAAATGTTTGATTTAGCATTTGGTCGGGTATTTAATAATTTGGCCAACAATATGGTGCAGGCTTTTACCCAGCGCGCGAAAGAAGTTTACGGTTAGCAGTCGAAATTTATTATAAGAGTTTACAGTAACATGAACGAACAGATTATGAATGAAGAGAGCAGCGAGCAAGAACAACTAACCATTGAAGTTGTTTATGGCACACCAACGCATCAGGAAATCATTAGTTGTACTGTTGAGCCACATACTACGATAGAACAAGCTATTTTAGCTTCAGGTATTGTTGATGTGTTCCCAGAGATTGATTTATCAGTAAACAACGTTGGTATATGGAATCGTGTCGCTAAGTTAACTGATTTGGTAAATGACCTAGATCGTATTGAAGTTTATCGTCCATTGCTTGCAGATCCAAAAGAAGTACGTAAACGCCGAGCAGAAAAAGCGAAAGAAGAAGGGCGCGCAGATAAAGTGACTGGCGGTCGGGTTGACCCACGTAGAAGTAAGGCAAATGATAGTTAAACTTTGCTGCTTATTAATCTCTTAATGAATCTTTTTGTAAATTTTATAAAACGATAAAAACAAAAAAAGCATGTTATCAATAACATGCTTTCATTTCACAAAACTTCAATATAGCTTTAAGCTAGTTAAAGATTTTAGTTAACCATTGGCACGTGATAGCTTTCTGGTAATTCAAAATCACCTTCTGCATTCACTATTAGGTTATCTTTAAACGTGATGGTGAATTGTTTTTCTGCGTTAAAGTCTGAGCTTCTACCAGACTTGAACCGATAAACATAATGCCAAATGTCGGTATTAAACGCATCTTCAACAACAGGGCTACCTAATACAAACTTAACTTGTTCTTTTGTCATGCCAATTTGAAGTTTGTCGATATCTTTTTGCTCTAAATAGTTTCCTTGTGGAATATCTATACGATAAACCCAACTAGAACAGGCAGAAACAGACAAGGCGATTACAATAGTTAATACTCGAAACAACATGGTAATTATATTTATCCTTTATAGTTTGAACGGGGATAATAGCGAAGCGGGCTGTCAGATACAAAATAATTTTTAGTTTATTTTACCCACTCGTTAAGCTTTACTTTATCCAGCCAGTAATTCTTGTGCATTCGCCAGACTATTTTCGGTAATTTTATCACCAGCCAATAAACGGGCAATTTCTTGGACGCGCCCATTGCTAGAAAGTTCCGTAACCGTAGTTTCGGTGTGTTCACCATCAGTTAATTTAGCAACAAATAATTGCTGGTGTCCTTTACTCGCAACTTGCGGTAAGTGTGTTACACAGATAACTTGCGTGTTTTTTGCTAATTGCTTTAACTTTGTGCCAACCATGGCGGCGGTAGGTCCGCTGATACCAACATCTACCTCATCAAATATTAAGGTCGGGGTAACAATTTTATCGGCTAAAATAACTTGCATGGCTAAGCTAATTCTTGACAATTCACCACCTGAAGCAACTTTGTTCATAGCTTCAAGTGCCTGCCCAGGATTTAAACTTGCGAGGTAACTAACAGTATCGCTGCCGTTTACGGATAATCCTTCGTTTTTATCTTGGCAAATATCAATAAAGAACTTTCCATGCTGCATGTTAAGTTCACCCATGCTTTTAGTGATCATTTTGCTGAGTTTAGTGGCCGCTTTTTTTCTAGAGTCAGATAAAACCTCTGCTGCGTGCTGATATTTTTGTTTTGCTGCTTCTATATCGTCGTTAATTTGCGTTAGGCGTGTTTCATCAGAGCTAAATAGTTGTAACTCTTGTAGTAATTGTTGATGAAAGCTAGCCAATGCATCAGGCGAAATTTGGTGCTTTTTAGCGAGCAGTACCGCTGTTGAATATCGCTCTTCAATTAAGGTGTAGGCTTGTGGGTCAAGCTCTAAGCTTTCATAATAATGCTTAATTTCTTGGCTTGCATCTTCTACTTGTATTAAGGCTTCGTTAAGTTGCTCTGCTATTGCTTTTAAAACGGGATCGTAATTGCCTAATGCTGCAATTTGTTCTGCGCTATGCTGTAAACTGTCGACTACATTGAATTGTTCATTTTCAGATAACTGCTGCACAGCAACTAAAGTTTCACTTAAAATATGTTGCCCGTTACTTTGGCGTTTATAGTCTGTTTCTAAGGTTTCAAATTCGTCAATTTGCAGTGAAAACTCGTCGAGTTCATTTACTTGGTATTGTAAAAGCTGCTGTTTAGCTTCACGCTGAAATTTACTTTCCTGTAATATTTTTGCCTCTTGGTTAAGTTCACGCCATTGATGATAATAAAACTTAACCTCGTCTAACAAATGTTGATGGCTAGCGTAAGCATCAAGAATATTGCGTTGCTCACTGGCTTTAACGATTAGTTGATGATCGTGTTGGCCATGAATATTAATGAGCAATTGACCTATTTCTTTCAGTTGAGCTAAAGGAACTTGGCTGCCATTAATATAAGCTTTTGATCGACCTTCAGCTGATATTACTCGACGAAGAATACATTCGTTGTCGAGCAACATATCATGTTTTTTTAGCCAGTTTTTGGCTTGCTTATTCTTGGTTGTATCAAAGGTGGCAGCTAACTCTGCTTTGGTACAATTAGGCCTAACGACATTCGTTACAGCTCTATCACCTAAACAAAGCCCAAGGGCATCGATAGCGATTGATTTACCTGCACCAGTTTCACCGGTAATGGTGGTCATGCCTTGTTGCCAATCAATATCGAGTGAGCGCACAATGGCAAAATTTTGAATGTTGAGCTGCAATAACATAGTTAGTCCTGATGGGTTAATTTAATGTCACCTCACTTTACTTAGCAAGTGGATAAATCAACGCCTTTAATTACAAAAAAAACAGATACTGTTAATTTATACAGTATCTGTTTTTTATGCAATAACTAATTTATATATTGTTTAAAATTTATTCAGGGTATGAGAAGTTCACATGATATTTTTGATAAATATTTTGTAGAATATGTTTATCTAAAAGTGTTTGTGTTCTTGTGTCGTAAAAACGCTTTAATGCTCTGCCTTTTGGATCGTCACTAAAAACTAGAAATAGCTTTAACGAAGCTAAATTTTGGATTTGGTATTGCTGCTGTTCAATTGTTGGTAAGGAAGCCAGTTGCACTTCTAGCATAGATCGTATGTCGATGTAGTAATCCACTTTTTTATTTTTCAGTAAGTTAACTGCGTCTTCACGATAGTGTGCACTAACCCCATTAATATAGGGTGATATTGAAGGTTGTATAATCTCTTCAGTATATACTTCTGGCCATACGCCAACTAAATTGCTTATTTGCTGTAGTGTTAAATCAGATTTTGTTTTTGGAATTAATATGCTGATAGGTTGCGTGAGAATAGGTAAATTAGCAAAGAGGTATTTGCCATTATTCGGTAATGCGCCACTGATATTGGCTTTTTTTGTTTCAATTTCGCGTAGTGCCCGTTTCCAGGGTAAATATTTTAGGTGGATATTGTATGGCGAGTGCTGAAAAATGGCTTCAAACATTTCATGATAAAGCCCAGTACCGTCTTTATTTGTATAGTTTTGCCAATTATCTGTTACCCAAATAACGTCAATTATATTTAGCTTATGTTCACTTTTTGCAAAAAATGAACATAAAACAAAAGTAATGAGTAGCAGTTGGTTAAATTTAAGATTTAATTTCATTACGTTAGTATAGTTTATTGCCCCAACTTAGTTTATTTCTTAAAACATTAAAGTAGTTGTGATCAAGCGGGTGAATTAAACGCAACGTAAACTCACTTTTTTTAATGATAACTTCATCACCAGGCATCACGGCTAAAATTACATGCCCGTCGCAACTTACTTGTAGGTTTTCATAGTTTTCATTTGCTAATTTTAGTTTTATTTCACTGTTACCGTCTACCACAATGGGTCGACTAGATAAGGTGTGAGGGAACATTGGTACGAGTGAAAGCGCGTTTAAATTAGGGGTTAATATTGGGCCACCCGCAGACATTGAATAGGCCGTTGAGCCTGTTGGCGTTGATACTATAAGCCCGTCAGAGCGCTGACTAAACATAAAACTACCATCAATATAGACTTCAAACTCTATCATGTTGGCGACTTTACCCGCATGCAGAACCGCTTCGTTTACCGCACTGTTAGAACTTTTTAGTTTGCCGTGGCGATAAACTTCGGCTTCAATAATAAAGCGTTGTTCAGAGCGTGACTCTCCTTTTAAAATGGCTTCAAGTGGAGCAATGAGGTCATCAGGAGATAAGTCAGTTAGAAAGCCTAAGTTACCGCGGTTAACACCGATTACGCCAACGTTATAACAAGCTAGAACTCTTGCGGCGCCAAGCATATAACCGTCACCACCTATAACAATAGCCAAGTCTGCACGTTCACCAATATTGGTAAGTGAAGCCATGTTTACGTTGTCGATATTAACGGTTTGTGCAACAGAATTTTCTATTAGCACTTTGTAACCATTTTGCGACAAATATTGATGTAACGCTTCTATAGTGGAGCTGGCACCTTCATGGTGAGGTTTGCCAATCAGGCCAATGGTGTTGTATAAATTACTCATACGGTGCTTATCAATATGTAATATAATTAAGGACTATCAGCAGTTTCGCGCTATTTTACTCGCTTGTAAAGTTGACTTTTTTTTAAATGATTTACTTTTGTGCTTGAATCATAAAAACAAGCCCCCATAATTAGCGTTATCAGTTTTATATATTTTGAATTTTTAGACCTACTTTGGAGTTTTTCATGGCCAACGAGTCAACCGACAATAAAAGTGCTGAAGAAATTGCAGCAGACGCATTAGCCGCTGAAATTATTGAGCATGCAGACGAGCAAGTTGAAGTTCAACTTGATACTGCCGCTGAAAATATCAGTGCAGAACAAGAAAAAATTAACGAGCTTGAACTTGCATTAGCTACCGCTAAATCAACGGTTGCTGATCAAAAAGATTCTGTTATTCGTGCGAAAGCAGAAGTCGACAATGTGCGCCGTCGTGCAGCACAAGATGTTGAAAAAGCACGTAAGTTTGCTTTAGAGAAGTTTGCTGCTGAAATGTTAACTACGGTTGATAACTTAGAACGTGCATTACAAAGTATTGATAAAGATGATGAACGCAATACCGCTATTGTTGAAGGTATTGAATTAACTTATCAAGGTTTATTAGCTTCATTAGAGAAGTTTGCTATTAAAGCGATTGATCCTCAAGATCAACCATTCAACCCTGAATTGCATCAAGCTATGTCAATGCAAGAAGTTGAAGGTGTTGCGCCTAATACTGTTATTGCTGTTATGCAAAAAGGTTATGAGTTAAATGGTCGTTTAATACGTCCTGCAATGGTGATGGTGTCAAAAGCTAAGCCAAGTGTTGATACCACGGCATAATAATATGCTTCGGTAACTTTACCTGATAAGAAAAACCAGACATATGTCTGGTTTTTTTATGCCCTTTTTTCTATAGCCTCTATTAATTGCACTTTGCTTTGATTGATGACTTTGCACTGTAATAGCCAAGTTATACTTAATTAAGTTCTTTATGCTCTTCAAGCTTGTTAAGCGCATTTAATGCTAGATAAGCGTTGTGTGCGTTGCTGCTCATGTTTAAACATAATACTTAATATGGCGAATGCTTAATGGTCATTAATAAAGAGCAGAGCAAATAAAAATAAAATTTTTTAATTTATTTCGATAAAAATAGTTGAAAAGACTTTTTCCTGCCCCCACTAACTGTTCATCAAAAGATTTAATCTTTATTTTTATTAAATATGTATTCGGAGATCGTCAAGATGGGCAAAATTATTGGTATTGATCTAGGAACAACAAACTCTTGTGTTGCTGTTCTAGATGGTGGTAAAGCACGTGTAATTGAAAATGCAGAAGGCGATCGTACAACTCCTTCAATCATTGCTTACACAGAAGAAGGCGAGACGTTAGTTGGACAACCTGCTAAACGTCAGTCTGTAACTAACCCTAAAAATACATTGTTCGCTATTAAGCGTTTAATCGGTCGTCGTTTTGAAGATGAAGAAGTTCAACGCGATATTAAAATTATGCCTTTTGGCATTGTTAAAGCTGACAACGGTGATGCTTGGGTTACAGCGCGTGATAAAAATATCGCTCCTCCACAAGTTTCTGCTGAAGTTTTAGCAAAAATGAAAAAAACAGCCGAAGATTACTTAGGCGAAAAAGTGACTGAAGCGGTAATTACCGTTCCTGCATACTTTAACGATGCACAACGTCAAGCAACTAAAGATGCAGGTCGTATTGCTGGTCTTGATGTTAAACGTATCATCAACGAGCCAACGGCTGCTGCACTTGCTTACGGCATGGACAAGCAAGAAGGCGATAAAGTTGTTGCTGTATACGATTTAGGTGGTGGTACATTTGATATCTCTATCATCGAAATTGATGAAGTTGAAGGCGAGCACACGTTTGAAGTACTTGCGACAAACGGCGACACTCACTTAGGTGGTGAAGATTTTGATAACCGTTTAATCAACTACCTAGTAGCTGAATTCAAAAAAGATCAAGGCATGGACTTAACGCAAGATCCATTAGCAATGCAACGTTTGAAAGAAGCAGCAGAAAAAGCGAAATGTGAGCTTTCTTCAGCACAACAAACAGACGTTAACTTGCCATACATTACTGCTGATGGTTCAGGCCCTAAGCACATGAACATCAAAGTAACGCGCGCTAAATTAGAGTCTTTAGTTGAAGACATGGTTAAAGCTACTTTAGGTCCGCTTAAGCAAGCACTTAAAGATGCAGACCTTTCAATTAGCGACATTAACGACGTAATCATGGTTGGTGGTCAAACACGTATGCCTATGGTACAAAAAGTTGTTACTGAATTCTTTGGTAAAGAGCCACGTAAAGATGTTAACCCTGATGAAGCTGTAGCTGCAGGTGCTGCGATTCAAGCTGGTGTACTTTCTGGTGATGTAACAGACGTTCTATTATTAGACGTTACACCATTATCATTAGGTATTGAGACTATGGGCGGCGTGATGACGAAAGTTATCGATAAAAACACCACTATCCCAACTAAGCAATCTCAAACATTCTCAACGGCTGATGATAACCAAGCAGCTGTAACGGTACATGTAATGCAAGGTGAGCGTAAGCAAGCTTCTGCAAATAAATCTCTTGGTCAATTTAACCTTGAAGGTATTGCCCCTGCACAACGTGGTACGCCACAAATCGAAGTAACTTTCGATTTAGATGCTGATGGTATCTTGCATGTAACGGCTAAAGATAAGAACACAGGTAAAGAACAAAAAATCACTATTAAAGCCTCTTCTGGTTTATCAGATGAAGAAGTAGAGCAAATGGTACGTGACGCTGAAGCAAATGCTGACGAAGATGCGAAATTTGAAGAGCTAGTTCAAGCTCGTAACCAAGCTGATGGCATGGTTCATTCAACGCGTAAGCAAATTGAAGAAGCAGGCGAAGATTTACCAAGTGAAGACAAAGAGAAAATTGAAGCTGCATTAGCTGAGCTTGAAGTTGCCATTAAAGGCGATAGCAAAGAAGAAATCGATGCTAAATCTCAAGCCGTTATCGAAGCTTCTGCTAAGTTAATGGAAATTGCTCAAGCCAAAGCACAAGCACAAAGCGGCGCTCCTGAAGGTGAAGCACCTGAAGCAGATGCAGCTGGTGGTGATGATGTAGTTGATGCTGAGTTTGAAGAAGTTAAAGACGACAAGTAATTATTTGTTAGGTTGTACTTGTAACGCTCAACAGCAGCGTTGGACATGCTCACATACAATGTATGCTCAGTGTGACCTACATGCTCTAGAACGTTACAATATCAACAAGAAACATTTAAGCTGAGTGGTTTAATTAACATAAATTAAAGCGTCGATAATTATCGGCGCTTTACTATGTTAAAGCAGTAACGAAAACCTAATTATTAACGATGGTAATTTGCTTAGATTTTTAAAGGGTAATGACAATGCTTACCGCATCTAAGAAAGAAGTTAAACAAATTAGTATCCATAAATTTGAAGTAAAGAAATAAAACCTATGTCAAAACGCGATTATTATGAAGTGCTAGGTGTATCGAAAGATGCAGCTGAGCGCGATATCAAAAAAGCTTACAAACGTTTAGCAATGAAATATCATCCTGATAGAACTCAAGGTGATAAATCTAAAGAAGAACAGTTTAAAGAAGTTAAAGAAGCTTATGAAATATTAAACAATGATCAAAAGCGCGCGGCGTATGATCAATACGGCCACGCGGCGTTTGAACAAGGTGGTCATGGTGGCGGTGGCGGCTTTGGCGGCGGACAAGACTTCGGCGATGCCTTTGGTGATATTTTTGGTGATATTTTCGGTGGCGGTGGTCGCGGACGTGGTGGTCAATCTCGCCAACGTCGTGGCTCAGATTTACGCTATAACCTTGACTTAAGCCTTGAAGAAGCCGTTAAGGGTAAAACCTTAGAAATTAAAGTACCCACTTTTGTGAGTTGTGAACCTTGTGATGGTAGTGGCGCGAAAAAAGGCACCAGTGCCAAAACGTGTTCTACATGTCATGGCCATGGCCAAGTACAAATGCGTCAGGGCTTGTTCGCTGTGCAGCAAACGTGTCCAACATGTTCTGGTCAAGGTAAAGTTATTTCAGACCCTTGTACTTCATGTCGTGGTAAAGGGCGTGTAGAGAAAAATAAAACACTATCAGTTAAAATTCCACCAGGTGTTGATACCGGTGATAGAATTCGTTTATCTGGTGAAGGTGAAGCTGGTGAACATGGTGCTCCGGCAGGTGATTTATATGTTCAAGCCAATGTGCGTGACCATAAAATATTTGTTCGTGATGAAAACCATTTGTACTGTGAAGTGCCGATTAGTTTCACAACGGCGGCTTTAGGTGGCGACATTGAAGTGCCAACACTTGAAGGTAAAGTTAAGCTGAAAATACCGAAAGAAACTCAAACAGGCAAAATGTTCCGTTTGCGTGGCAAAGGTGTTAAATCAGTACGTAGTCATTCAGTGGGCGACTTAATGTGTAAAGTTGTGATTGAAACACCGGTAAGTTTATCGGGCGATCAAGCTGACTTACTACGCCAGTTAGAAGAAAAAATGGGTAAAAGCACCAGTAAGCATAGCCCGAAAGAAACAGGCTTCTTCGACGGTGTGAAAAAATTCTTCGATGATCTTAAAAGCTAATACTACTCAAGAATAAAACCAACACTAAAATCCCGCACACTGATGCGGGATTTTTATGTTCAGCCCTTTTTTACTAAAACATTATTTTGTAAGCACTCGTATTTCGAGAACCAACTCCGCAACATGCGATCACTTAAGTAACTTGACTAACTTGAGCAACGGTAAGCTTTAACTTCTATCGGTTACGAGCTCTGTTAGTGATTTAACCTATTCGCTTTGCTTTATTCTGATATAGTCATGTTGAGTATAAAATATATGGATATTATTTGGTTATAATGAACAAGTAGAATGTGTGATTGGCCAAGTTGGGATCTACCTGCATTTATAAATTAATGTGAAGAGAGTGTTATAGAATGAAAATTTTATTTAGTTCCCTGTTAATTGCTTTAGTCAGTTTTAATAATTTTGCTGAGTCTGCGCCTGAAGAACTACCACCACTTGATCCTGCTTATGAAGGTGTGCATGGCATGGTATTACTGAATAAGTCTTCAGCTATTTTTGCCTATCATTTATCGCTTTATGAAAAACCAAAAAACGTTCAATTACTCTATAAACTCGACGTTAAAAATATCGCATTGGTGCAATTAGTTCGTGACAATGACATGGTTACAATTAAACCCAAACCTTTTAACTTACAGCGTTTAATGCGAGGTGAGAAAGTTGTGGTTAATGCCGATGTATATCTTGGGCACTTTGAGCGTGATGGAATGTTGGTTTACGAGAACATGACGATAAACTTTGCTGAACAATTATATATGCGTAAGCTTGATGAAATTGAACCGTCGAGTAATAAACAGGAATATGATGTTGTGTCGTATCGTAAAACCAACAAAATTTATATTCATCGTATACAGCAAGCGCCAAGCTACGATCATGTCCTGCATATAGATGTAAATGCCGGTTGTTTGACTAAATTCAATACTTCCTCACCCGTTCCAAAAGAGAATGAATTACAGTATAAATTTTTTAACTGCGGCACCATGAAGCCGTTATATTTTGAAACACAAAGTTTTGATAATAAATAACATTGTGAATCAACTGATTGGTTAGAAATAACGAGTGGCTGACTACCTATAGTTTTATAAGTCGTGATCACTCATCATCAAAAATAGGTAAAACACCACTACGGCTATGTTCAAAAATAAGTGAAGTTTCAACCGTTGTAACTTCTTCACGAGAGGTTATGGCATTGAATACAAACTGACGTAAGTGCTCGCTATCTTTTACTGACATATGAATAAAGTAATCGTAGCTGCCACCCATGTGGTACAAGCTAACAATTTCAGGTAATTTAAGTAAATCATCTCTAAGCTTATTTACAATTAATTCTGAGTAAGGTTGTAGTTTAATTGCTGCAATGGCTTCAATATTACCCCCAATACTTTTAAAATTAATATCAATGAAGGCATTATTTATAACGCCATTGTATTTCATGCGTTTTACGCGTTCTAAACATGTTGATGGTGCAATACCTATCTGCGAAGCTAATTCTTTATTGGTGATATCGGCATCTTTATAAAGCAATGTAAGAATACGTAAATCTATGTCATCAAGTTTTTTCATGCGTGTTTGCCTCTAGACGTTGCACTTATTTTTTTATTGGAAAGTATTACACTTATTAATTCCAATATTATCAGTAAAACCATCATAAAAATGAACTATTATCGATATAGTTGCTAGTTTCCGAATTTTCATCCAATTAATGCCTTGAACAGCTTGGTCATTTTTACAAATTATTACATTGGCAAATTTGTAAAAAGTATTTTTGTGACATATTATGTCCCTAATTAAATAAAATAATGAGAACAAATGATTATTAAAAGTGTTAACAATTTTTTAAAGCTTGAAGCTGCTAGTGGCATTATTTTAATGTTTGCTGCTGTAGCGGCAATGATTATCGCCAACTCACCGTTTATGGTTTATTACGACATGCTGTTGAATATTCCTGTTCAAGTAGCGGTTGGAACTTTTGAAATAGCTAAGCCTTTACTATTGTGGATAAATGATGGCCTTATGGCGTTGTTTTTTTTCCTCGTAGGTTTAGAGCTAAAGCGTGAGTTTTTAGAAGGTGATTTATCTCAACCAGGGCAAGTTACATTACCTGCTATTGGTGCCCTTGGTGGTATGCTGATACCCGCTTTATGTTATGTCGCTTTTAACTACAATGATCCCGATGCTATTAAGGGGTGGGCAATTCCTACCGCGACTGATATTGCTTTTGCCTTAGGTATATTGTCAGTCATAGGCAGTAAAGTGCCATTGCAACTAAAAGTGTTTTTAACCTCGTTAGCCATATTTGATGATTTAGGCGCTATTATTGTTATCGCGTTATTTTACACTGACCAACTCTCATTATTATCTCTAGTTTTTGGCGCAAGTATCATTGCCATTTTATTTGTGATGAATAAACGAGGAGTCACTAGTACTGCACCTTATATATTTTTAGGCATTGTATTGTGGGTAGCAGTATTAAAATCGGGTGTTCACGCAACATTAGCGGGTGTTATTTTAGCGTTTTTTATCCCAATAAAGGGTGATGAGGACGAACCCTCGCCGTTAAAATCTTTAGAGAACAACTTACATTCCTTAGTCGCTTTTATTATTTTGCCGGTATTTGCATTTGCGAACGCAGGTATCAGTTTTGCTGGTGTCGGTATCGAGCAAGTTATGGCTCCTGTGCCATTGGGGATTATTGTTGGCCTAATCGTTGGAAAACAGCTTGGCGTATTTGGTTTTTGTTTTATTGCCATAAAGTTAGGTTGGGCTAAATTACCAGCAAATGTTAATTGGCGTTTACTCTATGGTGCAGCCATATTGTGTGGTGTTGGTTTCACCATGAGTTTATTTATTGGCTCGCTAGCTTTTGAACAAGGACAAGGTGCCAACCTTATTTTCCAAGACAGACTAGGTATCGTCATAGGTTCATTAATTTCAGGTGTTTTTGGCTACTTTATTATTAAAGGTGGAGTCAAAAACATTGAAGAAAATGATGAGACTGATGAAACTACAATAAATTCAAATAATACAAAATAAAAAAGAAATAGTTATGAAAGTAGACACATTTCATATCTCAGTAAAATCTATCATTATTGTGCGGCGATAGTGAACGCTGGCATTGGCTCTTTTTTATACCGTCAATGAGTGCCATATGGCATTGTAAAACGCTTTAGTGAAGCATAAGTGCAGATAGTACTTGTTTGTATTTTACAGTGCCTTTTATTGATAGTGTTGAAAGAATAGAAGTTTTACCCGGAAAAATAAAGGACTGCTAATTTACTTAGCAGTCCTTATTACACATTAAAATATAATGGCTAAAAGTTTACGGTTACTTCATTTGAACAAGCTGTTGATGCATCACATATTTGGTAGATGAACTGACTATCCGTTGTGCGGCGTTCGCGGTCACGGTAAATTCCGTCATTTTCAACAGTGTCAATTTTAATACCATTACGGAAAATATCTACCATTTCAGCGGAAGTACCTTCCCATGTAATATCTACACGCAAACGACCTAAACGAGATTTATATGCTCGTTTAACCGTAGCTTCAATACTCGTAGATGAAACAGTAACCATAACAGATTCACTGCTGCTTAAGCCTTCAGCATCTGTTACGGTAAGCATAACGTCATAGTTACCTGTTTCCGCAAAAGTATGAATAGGATTTTGCTCGCTTGATACTGCGCCGTCACCAAAACTCCAGCTCCAACTAACCATATCGTCATTTCTATCTGTACTGCTATCAGTAAAGGTAGCTGTTAGACCTTCAGCTTCATAAGCAAAACTCACTTCTGGAGCACTAGGAAGTACTTCACCAATACCTGTAATAGTAATTGCCCAGTTGTTTAATGAACCTGTATCACTTCCAGCATTATCTGCAACACTTAAAGTCCAGTCGCCGGTAGCTACTTCGCCGTTAAATGCTGATGAACTAAAGGTTTGATCGATATCTACAGCATTGCCACCAGTCGCATTGTGTAATGTAGCAGAAGTACCTGCAGGTGAAGTTAACATAACGGTTAAGTCACCAATCCAAGTGTGCGAAATGTTCACATAAATGTCAGATGCAAAAACGGTAAGGTCATCAGCAACGTTAATTACTGAAGTGATGCCAGTAGCATCGTTATCTGGAATGTTAATAACTTCTTCATTTGTGTAAGTGAATTCATTCAAACCTTCAGGATTAACCATTAAGCTAACGCTAGCGGTTTTGACTAATTCATCGCTTGTCGCTGTTACCGTAAAGTCGTACTCACCCCATTGGGTTTCGCTCGTCGTTGGTACCATCAGCTCAAATGTTGCGCCTGGTGCCGCGGTATCAGTTGATAATGTTGCACCCGCAAGTGAACCGACTAATGTTAAGCTTACTTCGCCGTCCCACTCAGCAACTGAACCAATGTCAAAACTATAGATTGCCGTTTCGCCAGCTTCAATTGTACTAGAGTTTGGTGTCGCTTTTAGCGTAAATCCTGGCGTTGGATCTGCGTCAAGTAAAGCGTTATAGATATTCAAGCGCTTGCCTGAAACAGTTTTACCTTCTGTTGCAGGGTTAGCGTCACCAGAATTCATTAATAACTCTTTCAATTCTACCGTAGATAACTCTGGGTTAACTGATAATACTAATGCCGCAGCACCTGCTACATGTGGTGTAGCCATTGATGTACCAGTAAAAGAAGAATAGCCGCCACCAGGCACAGTTGATAGTACATTACGCGCAGGAGCGGCAATATCTACTGAGGTTAAACCGTATTGTGATGATGTGTACATAGCATCAGTATGATTAGTTCCTGCTACTGCAAGAATGCTGTCGTGATCATAACTTGCCGGATAACTAGGGCTTGCATCATTATCAGAGCCACTATTACCTGCCGCTGCGACAAATAATATATTAGCATCAGAGGTTGCCGTAATTGCGTCGTATAATGCTTGGCTAAAACCACCACCACCCCAACTGTTGTTTAAGGTACGGATGTCAACGTTATGGTTATTTTTTAAATCAACAAAATAATCGATACATGTTAAAGCGTCAGAGCTTGCACCACTACCAGCAGAATCTAGGAACTTACAACCAATAATAGATACATTGTGGTTAACACCTACAACGCCTATACCGTCATTACCTGTTGCGCCAATTGTGCCCGACACATGAGTACCATGGCCATTGTCATCCATAGGGTCACCACTATTAGTAATAGCGTTAATTCCATGAATATCATCAATAAAGCCATTGCCATCATTATCGATACCATCTCCTGCAATTTCGCCAGGGTTTGCCCACATGTTCGCTGCTAAGTCTGGATGGCTATAATCTACGCCAGTATCAATAACACCAACAACTACATCACGGCTACCGGTAGAAATATCCCAAGCTTCAGGCGCATCAATATCAGCGTCATCTACACCGCCTGTTTGTCCCGTATTATGCATGCCCCAAAGCTCATCAAAACGAGCGTCATCAGGAATACCAGCGGCACTAACAATGTAATCTGGTTCAGCATATAAAACCGCAGGATTTTTACGTAGTTTTTCAAGGGCATTTTTTACTGAAATACCATCAAGTTTGAACTTAGCTAAACGACCTTTCGCTAAATTGTTATATCTGTCATCAACTTCGTCACTGTTTAGATCTGAAATTTTAGCGCTGACTGTATTACGTGCTGTACGACGATCAAACTTAGAGGCATCATCTTTGTAAACAACAATAATAGAGTCCGATTTATAAGTAATGCTCTGTTTAGGATTTAGCTCTACAGATGCATTCGCTAACACTGGCAATAACGCTAATGTTAAGACTGATAATTTTGCTTTCATGTTTTGCTCCATTTTTATTTGGTATGTTGAGTTCTTTAATATTTTTAGGTCAACGGTCATTATTGGTCTATATACCGTTCTTTATTATTTTAATTTTCTACGTCTATGGGATTACGCAACCTTATTACTTTAATCATAAAAATACACTTATGCCTATAAAAACGAGACAAACACGACTTTTTCATTACTAACTAGAGGTTTTTATGGTTTTATTACTACTTTTTTATTAGAAAATATCAGCTAGTACTTTTTTACTAGTATTGGTTTGATTTTCTAATGTTATTTTTGTTTTTATGTTTTGTTGTGTTTAAGTTGTTGTTTTTAATGGTTTATTTTGAATGGTAAAATAGGGTTATTTTTATTTTTGATAAAGTAATGTAAAGTTTTCAATGCAACGTATTAAAGCTTAATGAGTTTATATTTGAGTTGTTGTGGTTATAAAGCAAAACCACAGTAAAGCACTTGTTTTTGACTGTTAAATCATCGAAATAAGCGGGTGGGGTGCTATTTAATTATATATTGTTATATGTGTTAACTATCTATATTAAACCGGCATACCCCTGATATAAAACAGTTAAGACGAGCGATATAAGATAACAGCCGTTAAGGTCAATCTTTTAAAGCTCACTACAACATTATTTTAAGGTTACGACTTGTTTTTCTAATAATACGGTTCGTTATTATTATTAAGCACTATGGGAATACGAAAACTCCACGGAAGGTAAGACATCGTCTACTTATCCATTAATAAACTTTGTAAGTTATTTTTTCTTACATAAAATAAACATTGGGATATATCGTGAAACTTAATAAATCAATGATCACTTGCGCTGTACTTATGGCTTTAGGCTTAAATCAAACAGCTGTTGCGGGTGAAGAAACCAAGCAAGAAACCGAAGCCGTTACAATCCAATCAGACATAATAGTTAATGCGCAAGGTAATATGATTGTTTTATCACAAGACTCTAGATCGGGTACCGGTGAAGGAAATGAAACCTATATTCTTCAAGATGGAGATGTAAACGGTACCGATTTTACTGTTGTTGGCGAAGGCAATATTGTTGAAATCGAGCAAGTAGGGTCTGAAAATATAGCCATTGGTACTTATACCGGTAACAGCAATTTATTGTCTGTTTTACAAGACGGCGAAATTAATGAGACATCAAACAATGTTACTGGTAACGAAAATATTGTTGATGTATCTCAGATAGGTGCTGGTTACTTAGGTATCGGTAGTCGAGCGATTAATGAAGTTGTCGGTGATGGTAATGAGATCATCGTTGATCAAGGTGATGGCGGTCATTGGGCTATTAACGGTGAATTAACCGGTTCAAATAATAATGTTGAGTTTGTACAAGACGGTACTTGGAACGAAACTTATTTCAATAGCATTACTGGTGACAGTAACGATGTAGAGTCAGTACAAGATGGTTACTGGAACGTTGCAACAATTGATGCTATTACCGGTAGCGACAATGAGCTTGATATTGAACAAGAAGGTGACCGAAATATCGTTACTATTGCTGCAATTGAAGGTGACGATAATGACATTTCTATTGATCAAGAAGGTGATAGAAATAACGCAGTATCTAACTTATTTACCGGCAATGATAACTCAGTTGACGTTGCACAAAACGGTGCAGATAACCTAGCAACATTTGAGGTTATTGGTGACGACAATGAATTTAACTTCACTCAATCAGGTGATGGCAATATCAGCTACATGGGAACTTTAGGTCTTAATAACGAATATAGTTCTTTGCAAGTAGGTGACTTAAACGAAAGCCATATAGTGAACTTTAACGGTAACGATAATGATATTAACGTTACTCAGTCAGGTTCTGAAAACGTGCTAGTTTTAGAAGCTTCAGCTGATGACAATTCGTTGACCACTAGTGATAACGATATTGATGTTGTGCAAAATGGCTTCGCTAATGACGCGGTCGTAACATTAAGTACTATCCTTGATAGTAATGCTAATATCATTGATATCGCACAAACAGGTGATGTGAACTCGTTAGATATTCTTGTTGAAGGTAGTAACCATCAAATAGATATCATGCAAGACGGTGAAGATAACCTTATCACGGGTGCTGACGGTAGTTCGATGCTAATTGGTGGTGTTAATATTGCCTTTAACATCAGCCAAGTCGGTAATGGTAATATTGTTGAAGGGTCATTTATTAGCGACTCAGGTTCGGTTTCTGTCACGCAAATGGGTGATTGGAATAGCGCAGTAATTGTGCAGCAATAATTGTTCATTGAATATAAGTTAACAAGGGGCTTAAGGCCCCTTTTTATCTATAATAATATGTCTAAAAATATATCAGCATGGTTAGTAACACTGTGCTTGTTATTCACTCCTATATGTCATGCTGCTAGCGAAGTTGAAATTGGTGGTTTATTACTTGATAGCACTAAAAGTCGCTTGGGCCATGATTTTTATTTTCAATTTAGTCAGTTATGGCGTGACATACCAAATACGCAAGGTATAAACGTTCAGCTTATTGAGCAGATTGTACCCAGAGCAGGCACTAAACTTAGTATTTTACTTAATGGCCGACTTATTTATGTTACTCATTTTGGGCGTAGACAATCTCCCGTAAAAGAAAAAGTAGAACAAGCCGTATTTATTTTGATTGATGCCATGGCGAAGACACAATATAGCCAAGATAGTGTTGATATGGCTGAAAGTGGCTGGTAATCATAAGGATATTAGTAATGAAGAAATTAATTTTAGCGTGTGCAGTTTGCATGAGCATAACCAATTCTGCACAGAGTACCGAGTTAGTTTATGCACCAATTAATCCTAGCTTTGGTGGTAGTGCGATGAACGGCAGCTTCTTATTAAGCAAAGCGCAAGGGCAAAATAAGCATAAAGCAGAGTTGAGTGAAAAAAGCTTTGAAGAAAAAGTATCAGACGCGCTAGAGCGTGCGACACTCAGTGATATTGTCAGTAAATATAAAGATACAGTCTTAGGTGAAGAGCAAAATATAAATATCGGAGAAGATGCGACTTTTATCAGTGGAGATTATCAAATAGATATTGTGTCTGCTAACAGCGATACCATCACGATACAAATTACCGATTTATTGAGTAACAAAATCACTATCATTGAAATACCGAAGTTTGGATAAATTCATGAGAAAAATTATAATTTTAAGCCTCGTGAGTCTTTTGTCGGCTTGCAGCGCATTAGATCACGCAAGTAAACTATTTCCACCAGAGCAGTCTTTAGCAACAAAAGTTATGCCTTTGGAAAGTTTTAAAGAGCTCAAAGCACTGCCTAAGCCCAAAGGCGCCATACCGGTTTCGGTATATGCTTATCGGGACCAAACCGGGCAATATAAACCGCAAGCGAATGTAAGCTCATTTTCTACTGCTGTCACACAAGGAGCAACATCCATTTTGATGCAAGCTTTAAGTGATTCGGATTGGTTTTTACCTGTCGAGCGAGAAGGTTTGCAAAATGTATTAACAGAGCGAAAAATTACTCGGGCAGCTAATCAAGCAAATAAAGCCACTGAAAATATTGAATTACCGCCTTTAACTACTGCAAAAATATTACTTGAAGGTGGCATTATCAGTTACGACTCTAATACCCGAACAGGCGGCTTTGGCGCAGAGTATTTTGGTATTGGTGCTTCAGAGCTTTATCGTGAAGATCAAATTACAGTTTATATGCGAGCGGTTGATGTGCGCACTGGACAAGTGTTGGTATCAGTATCAACTAATAAAAAGGTGTTGAGCCAGGAGGTACGAGCTGGTTTTTTCCGTTACGTTAGCTTTAAACGCTTAGCTGAAGCCGAAGGCGGTTTTAGTGATAATGAGCCGATGCATGTTTGTGTGCAACAAGCCATTGAGAAAGCAATTACCGAGTTAGTGATTAAAGGTATAGAGCGTAAGGTCTGGCGCGCCGATGCATAATTGAGGTAAGTGTTTAAAAAACTAAAAAAATCAGTGTTTATCACTGATTTTTTTATTCATTATATTTTTTAAAATATTACTTTATCAATTCGTAGTGCCATAATTTTGTGTCCGGCTAATAAGCTCAATACGATTTCGAGAGCTAGTTTTTCGAAAAATACTGTAGAGGTGGGTTTTTACCGTATTAGGGCTGATGTGGAGTTGGTCGGCTATTTCTCTATTTTGAGCGCCTCTAGATACGAGATTTATGATGGTTCTTTCGCGCTTGGTTAAGCTCGGGAAAAGGCTTTCAGGTTTTGCATCAACAGGTTTAGTTTGCTGAGTTTTGCTGCATATAAGTAGATCGTGAATGGCTTTGTTCATCGTCGAACGTTTAAACCAAGATTCTTCTTTGATAATAGAGTCCAGACCTTTTAACATGATGTCTGGTCGGTCATTTTGATAAAATATGCCTTTGACATGTGACAATAGAGCAGTTACCTCACAGGTAATGCCATTAGTGGCGTTGAAGAGAATTGTGGTATTATTGGCTGCTAGCGCTGAAATATTACTGGGCAGACCATTTCCTGTTTGATAATCAAATAAATCGATCAGCAGAAATTGATATGATAACAACAGAGATTTTTCAGGGGGAGTGTTTCCTATCTCAATATCGATACCGCATGCTTCGATCAAACCGGTAAAGCGTTTAAATAGTGTTAAATGTGGCCGCTCTGTATTTTTAACTTTTGGCGTTAAAACAAACGCACGTAGTTTTGTCATTTCCGTTGACATCATTAATTCTCCATATTACTAATCGATATTGCAAAATTCATTAACTAACATCTGTGCCAATATCA
The DNA here is from genome assembly GCF_014077595.1 of Colwellia sp. 6M3. Classification (NCBI taxonomy): domain Bacteria; kingdom Pseudomonadati; phylum Pseudomonadota; class Gammaproteobacteria; order Alteromonadales; family Colwelliaceae; genus Colwellia; species Colwellia sp. 6M3. The sequence continues at coordinate 25,713 of NZ_JACGWF010000041.1, forward strand.
TTGTGACCATATGATATTTACTGTCAGGTTGAAGTTTAGCGGTAAATCAAATTATAATTCAGCATTTAATATTATATATGTGAATATAATGCCTTTTTTAACGTTAGATTAACACTGGTATTACATTTTACTTACAATTAGTAAAGTACGCGGTTAGCTCATCTATGTCTAGCATATAACTCTTTTATTTTTAAAGATTTTTTGAAGATATGTTAGTTATACTGGTATGACTTGTAAGTCAGTCTATATTTGGCTCGGCGGTATTAAATAACTAACTTAATTTATTTGGATTTAATGAAACATTGTTTTATAGAGTTAATTTGTCTTTTTGAAAGTACTTTTAAAAAAAAATATAATACTAGGTTAATAAAAGGTAACGATGAACCTATTTATTTGCCAGCCAATGACGTATGTCAATTTAATCAAATTATATTCGCACATGGTTATTTTTCTAGTGCGTTACATGAAGTTGCTCATTGGTGCCTAGCTGGTCAATCTAGACGATTATTAGAAGACTACGGTTATTGGTATATTCCCGATGGGCGAGATCATCAACAACAAGCAAAGTTTGAAAGCGTAGAAATAAAGCCACAAGCAATAGAATGGGCGCTTTGTGTTGCCAGTGGCAAAGACTTTTATGTTTCTACCGATAATTTGCTGGGTGAGGGTGAAACTGACAGAGTGGCGTTTAAAGCTAAAGTATTTAAGCAAGTGCAATTTTATCTAGAGTTTGGTTTCCCAACAGATGCTGCAAAATTTATTACGGTATTAGCCCAACATTATCAAACCACTTGGCCTTTAACTCCTGAGCACTTTTCATGTTAAACATTAAATATACTGCTGATCAGTACTTACTTTTAGTGGCTGAAATAATTGAGATGGATGAATGAAACAATTTAAATTAGGCTTAGTTATTAATCCTATAGCAGGAATTGGCGGTAGCGTAGCGTTAAAGGGAAGTGACGGTGTTGGTATTGCTGAACAAGCTATCGCGCTCGGGGCTGCCCCAAAGTCTAATGCACGAGCATCACTTGCGTTGGAAATATTATTACCTTATCGAGACAGTATTGTTATTTATACGGCTACTGGCGATATGGGTGAGAGCTTAGCGCAAGCATTAGGATTTAAAACAGAAGTTGTATATAAACTTACAAATGCAATAACTACAGCGTTTGATACAGAGCAGGCTGTAACAACATTAATTAAGCATGACATTGACTTACTGTTGTTTGCTGGCGGTGATGGCACAGCTCGTAATGTTTGCCATATCGTTGAAGACAAGTTTCCTGTATTAGGCATTCCTGCCGGTTGTAAAATTCATTCAGGTGTTTATGCTATTACGCCTAAAGCGGCAGGGCGCGTGGTTGAGCTAATGATCACCAATCAGTTGGTTAGCTTAACTGATGCTGATGTTATGGATATAGATGAAAGTTTATTTCGCCAAGGCATAGTTAAAGCAAAACGTTTTGGAGAAATGCAGGTGCCATCCGAGTTGCGTTATATTCAAGCGGTTAAATCAGGTGGTAAAGAGTCTGACGAATTAGTTTTGCAAGATATCGCCGCTGATGTTATTTCAAAAATGGATGACGAACTGTTTATTATCGGCTCAGGCTCTACTACAGCATTTGTAATGGAAGAACTGGGATTAGAAAATACTTTGCTTGGCGTTGATGCTATATGTGAGCAAGCGTTAATGGCGAATGATTTAACTGAGCCACAACTATGGCAGTTAATTCAACCATACGCACCAGGTAAAGTTAAACTTGTGATCACGTTAATCGGTGGCCAAGGACATATATTTGGTCGCGGCAATCAACAATTGAGCCCGCGCGTTATTCGCGCTATAGGTAAAGAAAATATTTTTATTATAGCGACGAAAACTAAATTGAATGCGCTGCAAGCTCGACCATTAATTGCCGATACTGGCGATAACGAACTCGACATAGAGTTGTCAGGCTATTTAGCCGTGACTACTGGTTATAATGATCAAGTATTATACCCAGTTGCCAGCCCGCAATAGTTAACGATAAAAATTTAAACATTAAATATTTTAAAACTGGCAATGTTGAACACTTGCCTAAATGAACTTGGAATTAAGTATGCAATTTGAAAACCTTACCGCGTTATATCATTTTTTAGATGAACAAGTAGAGCAAGATGTTAGTGCCGACGAGCTATTCGCAGGCAGTTATCTAAGAGGCTTTATTAGTTTGGCGGGCAGTGAATATGGCGATGAGTCACAAGTATTAACACAAGCGCTAGCAACAAATATTAGTGAGAAACTACAAGCTGCTCGCACAGAGCTTACACCGCAAGATCGTCAAATAGTGCAAGATTATTGGCTTCAACTTCAAACGGCATTTACTGAATAATACAGTTTTACACATTTTAAAAGCAGCTGTTCATTTTGAATTAGCTGCTTTTTTCATTTTAGAGTGTGGCCAATAGACGATTATTTATTTCAATTAACATCAGTTTTAAGCACAAAGTTTAATCGAATTTACGACGAATAATATCTCGAATAACAAAACGGTTTGGCGCTAAGTTAAATAACTGTTCATTGTTTAATGGGTATGGCGTACCGCAAATATCTGCAGTTAGTATATCGGCCAATAATGGTGCTGTACAAAGCCCACGCGCGCCCAACCCCGTTAGCATATATAGATTGTCAATAATTGGGGCAGGTTGGTTATAGCGCCAACGTTTATCTTTACTTAGATGCGGATATTGCTGTTTATGGGCGTCTATATCTGGCATTGCACCTACCATAGGTAAGTGATCAGGTGTCATACATCTTAAGCGGGCTTTGCTTTGTATAATATCTTTGGTATTCCAGTCAGTTAACCCCGGTAAACACTTATCTAGCATGTTGAGGTTAAATTGGTCGTCTTCGGTTTTGTTTTCTGTGTCAAAACTGTTCTTTTGGAAGGTGGCTCCGATACAGTGTAAATTTTTGTTTTCTGGCGTTAAGTAACCTTTATGACAAATAACCGTTGATAACGATTTAATTTTGTCATTACTCGCCATGCTACTCACTTGGCCACGAACAGATGTTAAAGGTAATTGCTTTATTAAATTTAGCGGGATGCCTTGAGCGCCACCGCAATAAATTAGCATACCGACTAAATGGTTTTCTTTATCACTTTGCAATAACCATTTTCCATCAGCTTGCTGGTTAATATTGTTTATTTTACAACCCGTTTCTATTCGCAAGCGATTAGTTGATTCTGCGGCACTGAAAATTTGTTTAACCAATTGAGCAGGGGCTATCCAACCGGCTTTTGGGAAAAATAACCCTCCATGATCAAGCGCTATGCTTGCTAACTCACTCGCTGTTTGTTTATCAACACTGTGGATAAGGCTTTTTGGCCACACAGTTGAGTTTTCAATATGCTGTTGACGAAGTGCTAAAGCGGGCTTGTAAGATATTTCTAATAGGCCGCACCAGTCGTGATCAAAATTAAAGCCTTGCGCCAATATGCTTTTATAATAACTTACGGCTTGCTCGAAAGCTTGTTGGTAAAACAGACTAATATCGTCAGCCTGTTGATGAATCAATGGGTATAGCGCAGCAATATGATTACTAGAGGCACCTTGAGCCACACTAAAGTCTTGGCAGTATACGGTAACTTTAACGCCCGCTTTTGTTAACGCATAAGCCGCACATGCTGACGCAATACCGCCACCAATAATACTGACTTGCTGTGGTTTAGCGATAATTGGTCGTTGTTGATAGCCTGTGCCTGAATCAGGATTTTGTTGAAAAACGCCGCTGAGCATTTCATCCTTTTTACCATTAGTAGGGCGCTTTTCTACCCGAAAGCCGGCCGAAATTAATTGGCGTTTAACTTTACCCGAAACCGTAAAGGTCGATAAGGTCGCTTGCTCTTTAGATAAACGCGTTATTTGTTGGAAAAGCCCCGTATGCCACATTTCAGGGTTTTTAGCCGGTGAAAAGCCATCGAGATACCAAGCGTCAACTATCGCTGAAACGCGGGTGTTTTTATCGCTCGCTAATTGCGCTAAGCCTAGTGTTGCATCGTTAAATATTAATTGTAGGGTAACAGCGCCATTTAAAAAACTCAGAGTAATGTCTTGCTCTGGGTGTTCAGGGTATTGGGCGATTAACTGTTGACTGTATTGTTCAAGCTCAGGCAATATTTTCAACGATTGGGACAATTGCGCTTTGGATAATGGATATTTCTCGACACTGATAAAATGCAAAGTGCTGTCTGCTGCTGTTCTTGTGTTCTGTCGGTTTTGGCTTTGCTTTAGTTGGTCAAATGTCGCAAGCGTGAGTAAAAAGTTTAAGCCGGTGCCGAAACCGGTTTCTGCAATAACAAATTTTTCGGGGTATTTGGCTAACCTTGTTTTAATTTTATTACCGTTAATAAATACGCACTCACTTTGGCTTGTGCCGTGGTTTGTATCAAAATAGATATCTTCAAATTGGCTTGAATAAGGTGAACCGTCACTTTGAAAGGTAATCTTTGTTTGATCAATCACAATATTAACGTCTTCCGTTGTAGGTAAAAAAAGGTTATTTTACATATTATTACAAAGGACTGTCATAAAAATGAAAACATTCAGTGTACAAGTGTACGCTGGACAGACCAGTATAGGGGGCAAAAGTATGTATGATACGCCCAGATTTTTTAATTGAATATGGTTATTTATATGAAACGTGTAGTTATCACCGGATTAGGTATTGTATCAAGTATTGGTAATGATGCAGAAGAAGTATTAGCGTCGTTAAAAGAAGGTCGTTCAGGTATTACCCGTGCTGAAAGTTTTGCTGAAATGGGTTTACGCAGTCAAGTTTGGGGCAAACCTGAAATTGAAGTAAAAGACCACATTGACCGTAAAGCATTACGTTTTATGGGTGAAGCGTCAGCTTTTGCCTATATAGCCATGGATCAAGCAATTAAAGATTCAAAATTAACCCCTGAGCAAGTATCGAATTTCCGTACCGGTATTGTTGCTGGCTCTGGTGGCGCATCTTCAGAAAACGTAGTAAATTCTGCTGATATTCTGCGTGAAAAAGGCGTTAAACGCGTTGGTCCATACGCCGTGCCTAAAACAATGTCGAGTACTATCTCAGCATGTTTAGCGACACCGTTTAAAATTTTAGGCGTTAACTATTCAATTAGTTCTGCCTGTGCTACCAGTGCTCATTGTATTGGTCATGCGGCTGAACTTATTCAATTAGGTAAGCAAGACGTTGTATTTGCTGGTGGCGGTGAAGAAGTTCATTGGTCACTTGCGATGATGTTTGACGGCATGGGCGCATTATCTTCTAAATACAACGATACACCAGAAATGGCTTCTCGTACTTATGATGCAGACCGCGACGGTTTCGTTATTTCAGGCGGCGGCGGTATGGTTGTGGTTGAAGAACTTGAACATGCTCTAGCACGTGGCGCGCATATTTATGCTGAGATTGTTGGCTACGGTGCAACATCAGACGGTTACGATATGGTTGCTCCTAGTGGTGAAGGTGCTATACGTTGTATGCAACAAGCCATGCAAGGTGTTGACGCTAAAGTTGATTACTTAAATACTCACGGTACTTCTACACCCGTTGGCGATGTTAAAGAGCTTGGTGCAATACAAGCTGTATTTGGTAAAGACTCTCCAGCAATAAGTGCTACGAAAGCAATGACCGGCCATGCACTAGGTGCTGCAGGTGTTCATGAAGCTATTTTCTCATTATTGATGATGGAACATAGCTTTGTAGCTCCATCAATTAATATCAATACCTTGGATGAACAAGCAGAAGGTTTAGATATAGTGACTGAAAAGCGCGATATGGAACTTAACTTGGTTATGTCAAACAGCTTTGGTTTTGGCGGCACTAACGCAACACTTGTTATGCAAAAGTATAAATAATAAGTCGACGTTTGATCAGCAGTGGCCTAATTTTCCACTAAGCTTGGTTAAATCTAAAAACCGTTAATATGTTAACGGTTTTTTTATACGTAAAAATCATGAAAACGACAACAAATATGTTCTCGCTACGATGTTTTTTTTATTAAATTTAGCTACAATGAGCATCCTGTTTGTTATTGATTATGTTTGCCTTATTATGCCCCATTGTATAATTGAATATTCCGCAACGATTACTGAAAGTTTACCTGTAGAACAGCTAATGCATGCTGTTTATAAAGGTGCCAACCAAAGCGAACTTTTCGCCTCAAGTGATATAAAAGTGCGTGCATGCGCATTTGACAGTTTTTACTTGCCCGGCGCTGAACAGGTGTTTGTGCATGTAAATTTAAAAATATTATCAGGGCGCGATTTGTCACAACGTAAAAGTTTAAGTGAGAGTGTTAGTAATCAACTTGAGCGCTTGGGTATCGATAACGCGGTAATTACTGTCGAAGTAACAAAAATCGAAAAAGAAAGCTATGTTAAGAAGATAACATCAACGGTATAGCGTTTCACTTTTCTGCATGAGTGTTGGTTGGAACTTTACATGAATATTTTTTATGACGAAAACATGCCGTTTGCGGCAGAGTTTTTTTCAGATTTAGGTGATTTAACAGCGTTTTCTGGCCGCACTTTGACATCAGCAGATGTTCGTGATGCTGACGTGCTGTTAGTGCGCTCAATTACGAAAGTAAATGAGCACTTGTTACAGCAAAATAAAGCGTTAAGTTTTGTTGGCACTGCGACCATTGGCGTTGATCATATTGATCAACAATACCTGAACAATAGAAACGTAAAGTTTCATTCTGCTCCTGGTTGTAATGCTATCTCTGTCGCTGAATACGTGCTTAGCGCTTTAGTGGTATTAGCAGAGCGGTATTTATTCTCTTTATCAACATTAACCGTGGGTATTGTCGGAGCAGGTAATACGGGTTCAAGATTAAGCGAAAAATTAAGTGCGTTAAACATTAAGCATGTTTTATGTGACCCCTTATTAGCTGAAAATTCAGCTGATATGCGAGACTTTGTTTCGCTTGAGGAGGCACTAAATTGTGATGTGGTTTCGTTGCATGTTCCTCTCACGAGAAAGGGCGAAAACCCAACGTACCATTTATTAGATGCCGCAAGACTAGCGAAACTTAAAGACCACCAAATATTGATTAATGCTTGTCGTGGAGAAATTATCGACAATAATGCTTTATTGAAAATGAAGCAGCAGGGCCACCCTTTAAAGTTAGTTTTAGATGTGTGGGAAAATGAGCCGACTATATTATTAGCGTTAATCTCGCATTGTGAAATTACTACGGCACACATTGCTGGTTATAGCTTAGAAGGAAAAGCTCGTGGCACAGAAATTCTGTATCGGGCATTATGCCAACAGTTAGATATTTTACCAAGTAAGCAACTCGCTGACTTTTTACCGGTACCGGCAATTAGTGCGATTGAAATTAAACAAGACTTTGATGAAATACTGCTAAACCAACTTGTCAAAATGGTTTACGATGTCAGACGTGACGATGCAATTTTTCGTCAACAAATTAATATTCAAGGATTTGACTATATTCGCAAAACATACCCGACTCGCCGGGAATTTTCGGCAATAAAGGTAACCTTGAATAACGCGTTGAGCTCAGATGCGCCACATCAGCTTGGCTTTAATAAATAAACTGGATAAAAGAGAGAGGATCATGGCACAGAAATTTGATGTTTGCGTACTAGGTGCAACGGGATTAGTTGGTAAAACAATTATTGAAATATTAGAACAACGTGATTTTCCTATTAACAAGTTATATCCACTGGCCAGTGCTCGTTCGGCAGGTGAATTTATCGAGTTTAACGGTGAAAGCATTGAAGTTTTAGATGCTGATAATTTTGATTGGAGCCTTGCACAAATAGGTTTCTTTTCAGCAGGTGGAGCTACTTCAGCTAAATACGCACCAATTGCTGGTGAAGCGGGTTGTATTGTTATTGATAATACTTCTGAGTTTCGTTACGACGCCGATATTCCATTAGTGGTACCTGAAGTAAATCCTCAAGCACTTGCTGAATACCGCAATCGCAATATTATTGCTAACCCTAATTGTTCAACCATTCAAATGATGGTGGCTTTAAAGCCTATTTATGACGCCGTGGGTATATCTCGTGTTAATGTTTGTACTTATCAGTCTGTTTCTGGCGGCGGTAAAGCAGCAATGGACGAGTTAGCGAAACAAACTGCCGATCTATTATCTGGCAAGCCTGTTGAGTCGAAAAATTTCTCTCGTCAAATCGCCTTTAATGTTATCCCACAAATTGATGTATTTCTTGAGAATGGTTACACCAAAGAAGAAATGAAAATGGTTTGGGAAACGCAAAAAATACTTGGCGATGATACAGTAATGGTTAACCCTACCGCTGTTCGCGTTCCGGTATTTTTTGGTCATGGCGAATCATTGCATATTGAAACTAACTCTCCTATTTCAGCTGAAGAAGTAAAAGCGTTATTGAGTGAAGCACCAGGGATAGTGGTTTGTCATAATGATGAAGACTTCCCAACGCAAATTACTGATGCTAGCGGCAAAGATGAAACGTTTGTTGGCCGAATTCGAGAAGATATTAGCCACAACAACGGTATTAATATGTGGATTGTTGCTGATAACGTTCGAAAGGGCGCAGCCACAAACAGCGTACAAATTGCTGAGTTATTAGTCAAAGATCACCTTAGCGAGTATTAATAGTCGTTAAGTTGTAGATTTATTAAAGAAAAATGAAAACCCGTCGTTATAATAAGCGACGGGTTTTTTTGTTTTATTTCACTTAGCGCAAATTAAGGATAAGATAAGAACTGTTGTATTAAACTGATAACATAGTAAAAAAGCTATAAAAGCATTTATCCAAGTATCTGGCAGTAATTATTTAATAACTGGAATAATTTTTGCTTCTCAATCTCCTGACTTGGACCCGTCATTGTATTGACGAATAATCATTATAAATAGGAAATTTTAATGCAAACATTTTTACGCCTGTGCCTTTGGCAGGTACTTATTATTAGCATTAGCTGCTTTAGTCTTCCAGCAATGGCTGAAGATGACGGTATACGTATTCGTGGTCCAAAATCTACCGATGCTTTTCCTTACGACCGTTATGGCCCGATCACAGGCAAAGATACTTTATGGAATATTGCACTAAAAGTACGACCTGATCCGCGCTTGTCAGTTTACCAAGTCATGCAAGCCTTATATGAGCATAACCCTGGCTCTTTCAAAGAAAATAATCTAAATCACATGATTAGTGGCCAGTATTTAAAACTGCCACCTATAGACGTAATACGAGCAATTAATACTGATTCTGCGCAACAAAAGTCACGTAGCGATGATAAGGCTTGGCAAAAGAAAGTTGCTAAGGTTGTTAAAGTTGCGCCTAAAAAAATACAATTACCAGAAGAAGCTTCGGTAAATAAAAAAGATTTAGATGCTGCAAAATCAGAAATAAATGTGCAATTAAAAGCAATAGACAGCACACAACAACAAAGATTAGCCACGATTCAAAATGATGTTTTAGATTCTATTGATGGCCTTCAAAGTTTATTAAAAGAAAACGAAGCACTGCGTCAGCGACTTACAAGCTTTAATGACCAACTTGACGTTATGCAAAGCGAAGTTGCTAAAAGCAAAGAAATTAAAATTCAAATGGACGATATGATCTCACTTCAACAAGAGCTTTTAACAAAAGCTGAAGCCAGAGAACAAGCGTTATTAATTGAAAAACAAAAAGCCGAACTTGAAGAAGGCAATTTAATGTCGAGTTCATGGTTCGTTGCGTTAATGGCGACATTGCCGGCGATTTTAATTTTGTCATTATTAGCCTTTTTATTTCGACGAAAAGCCAATAAAGAAAGTGATGACAGCTTAGCGTCTGACAGTAAAGAAAAGAACGTCGATGCTGAAGCTAAACCAACAACTCAACCCGTGTCAGAAAACATCGAAAACGAATTAACGCTAGAAGATGAATTAAGCCTTGATGATGAACTGTCACTCGACGATGAGCTATCAATAGACTTATCTGAAAATGATGAAGATCATGATGATTTATTTTCAGATGATTTAGATGCGCTTGATGAAGACGTAATTCAACTAGATGACGACTTAGATGACTTATCTGATTTAGGTGAACTTGAAGATATTGCTTTAGACAGTGAAGAGGACACTATTGCTTTAGATGATGACCTAATTGAAGGTGAAGCCTTAGAAGGGGGTCAACTGGATCAAAGTGACTTAGATTCTCTATTTGCAGGTTTAGAGGATGAAGTAGAAAACGAAGATGAAATTTCCCTTGATTCAGACGAGACGGATCAGGACGAATTAGAAAGTTTACTTGCTGAAACCTCTGCAAATGCACCCCAATCAAACGAAGATGAAGAGTTATTGACTCAGCCTGAGGATATTGATGCTTTACTTGATGCCGCAGGAGAGCCTGATGAGTTGACCGAAGACTCTGAGGTCGATATCAGCGAAGTGTCAGAACCTTATGATATTGATGCTCTGTTAGACGCGGTCAGTGAAGTACAGGAGAGCGCTAGTGAAGAAGCTTCATTAGATATTTCAGATCCTAATGACATTGATGATTTGCTTGATTCGATTAACGATCAAGGTGATGCATCTAATGAGGATGACACGTCAACTGAAGACAACCTTGAAGTAGCAGACCCTGATGATATTGATGCACTGCTAGATTCGATTAACGATCAAGGTGATGCATCTACTGAGGATGACACGTCAACTGAAGACAACCCTGAAGTAGCAGACCCTGATGATATTGATGCACTGCTAGATTCGATAAATGATCAAGGTGATGCATCTAATGAGGATGACACGTCAACTGAAGACAACCTTGAAGTAGCAGACCCTGATGATATTGATGCACTGCTAGATTCGATAAATGATCAAGGTGATGCACCTACTGAGGATGACACGTCAAGTGAAGACAACCTTGAAGTAGCAGACCCTGATGATATTGATGCACTGCTAGA
>NZ_JACGWF010000121.1:0-9472 GCF_014077595.1 Colwellia sp. 6M3
TTTTTAAAAACACTAAAGCAATTAGCATCTGAGCGATTTATAGCTAGGGGCTTAAAATGCGTTTTACAACTAATTTTTATCTATTCTTGTCCTTCTTATATTCTTCTTATGAGTGATTTTGATATTTTTACCGGCAAGAAATAATGTAAAAAAGGTGTGTATCTTCGCGGTTCTTAAGTTTTAGTTCAGTCTACGTGTCAACCTTATTTAGGACTATTCACATTTCAGAACAAGACACCTTATTTAGGACGGGTCAATATTTAGATAAAAAAAAGCCAGCTAATTGCTGGCTTTTAATGTTCAGGATGAACAGGGTGCTATTTCGCATTGCGCTAAAAATTGACCACATTCAACTCGAAAATAGGCGTTAACTAATCATTAAAACTTAGTTGTATCAGTGAACAAACCTACTTTTAAATCTTTCGCTGTGTAAATAACACGGCCATCAACAGATACAGTACCGTCAGCAATACCCATAAATAACTTACGCTTGATTACACGTTTTAAGGTGATTTTATAAGTTACTTTTTTAGCTGTTGGTAAAATTTGGCCAGTGAATTTAACTTCGCCGACACCTAAAGCACGTCCGTGACCTGGGCCACCTGACCATGCTAGGAAGAAACCTGTTAATTGCCACATAGCGTCTAAACCCAAACAACCTGGCATTACCGGGTCACCTTTGAAATGACAATCGAAAAACCAAAGATCAGGGGTTATGTCTAATTCAGCAATAATTTCGCCTTTACCATGTTCACCACCGTCATCAGTAATGCTAACAATTCTATCCATCATTAACATATTGTCAGAGGGTAATTGGCTATTGCCAGGGCCAAACATTTCACCAGTACCTGCTTTTACAAGGTCTTCTTTCGAGAACGAATTTTGTTGTTCCATGTGATCACTTAGATTTATTAATAATTTCAAAGTAGTTACTTTAGCGAACACTTGTACGCTAAACAACTCCGAACAGTTAAATAAATCAATATTTTACTTAACAAATGCCTTTAAATTTGCCAGAATCGGTTATGCGTAACCGATGGGTTTTTAAGGTTTAATTAGGTAAGTTATTGATGGATATTAAAAAGAAGGCATTAACTAACGCTGAGAAGCAAAAGCGTTATCGTGAACGTCAAAAAGTTAAAGGTAAAAAAGAAATGCGAGGCTACCTTTCACCAGAAGCTCAAAAATGCTACGAACTGATTGCCGATCAAACTAAATGGAATGACAGTATTATTTTGAGCAATGCCGTTCGTTTGACTTACGCAGCATATAAAAATGGTCAAATAGGCTTGTTGAACAACTGGCTAAATAAAAATGACCTGTAATTATTGGCTGAAAAACACCTCATTCGGTGAACTAAATTAGCTACAAAACTTCAATTTAGATTGTGTTAACGCCTTAATCGCTATATTATTTTGTCTTTACTCCGTTACTTTTTATAAAGTATTCATAAGGTAATCCTACTTTGATAAATGTTTTGTTAGTCGATGACCATGAGTTGGTTCGAACTGGAATACGAAAAATCCTAGACGAAGTAAAAGGACTTAAGGTAATTGGCGAAGCCAAAACAGGCGAGGAAGCCGTTCAATTTTGTCGTAAAACTGAGCCTAACGTTGTTCTGATGGATATGAACATGCCGGGCATTGGTGGCTTAGAAGCAACCAAAAAAATTATACGTTATGCGCCAGATGTTAAAGTTATTGTATTAACGGTTTATTGTGAAGACCCAATCCCGACAAAAGTTATGCAGATTGGCGCTGCGGGCTATTTAACTAAAGGCGCTGGTTCAGACGAAATGATTAACGCAATTCGTGCTGTTAATAGTGGTCAACGTTATATAACACCAGAAATTGCCCAGCAAATGGCCTTGAACCAATTTAAATCACCTGATGAAAACCCTTTTAGTAGTTTATCTGAACGTGAATTACAAATTATGTTGATGATCACACGTGGCGAAAAAGTACCTAATATTTCTGAGCAATTAGTACTGAGCACCAAAACAATTAACAGCTATCGTTATCGTATGTTTGAAAAGCTTAACGTGGGTAATGATGTTGAATTAACACATTTAGCTATTCGTCATGGTATGTTAAAAACTGAAGTTCTTTAACATTGTCTGACACGCCTTTATCACATGATAAAACACTATTCGATCATAAAGCCTTTCTAGCTGCTGTTTCTGAACAAGCCGGGGTGTATCGTATGTACGATATCACCCAAACGGTAATATATGTAGGTAAGGCCAAACAACTCAAAAATCGTTTAACAAGTTATTTTCGTAAAGATGTTGGAAGTAATAAAACCCGCGCATTAGTTAAACAAATTTCTGCTATAGACGTCACTGTTACCCATACAGAGGGTGAAGCGCTGATCCTCGAAAATAATTATATTAAAAAATATCAGCCAAAATATAATATTTTACTGCGCGACGATAAATCATATCCTTATTTACTTATTACAGATCATAAACATCCCAAATTAGGTCTGCATCGAGGTGGTAAAAAGGTTAAAGGAGATTACTTTGGACCTTATCCTACGGTAGGGGCGGTATGGGAAAGCTTACGACTTATGCAAAAGCTCTTTCCGTTAAGGCAATGTGAAGACAGTTACTACCGCGCTCGAAGTCGTCCATGTTTACAGCATCAACTAGGGCGTTGTTCAGCGCCTTGTGTAGATAAAATATCGCCTGAAGATTATCAAAAGCAGGTGCAGTTAGCTAAGTTATTCCTTAAAGGCAAAAGCTCTAAAGTCATTGAGCATTTAGTAGTAAACATGGAAAACGCCAGCAAAACTCTGAACTTTGAGCATGCGGCAAAGTATAGAGACCAAATATCAACATTACGTAAAGTTCAACAACAACAATTTGTCAGTGGCTCAGCTGCTGAAATGGATGTTATCGGAATTCATCGTCATAAATCGCAAGCATGTATTCATTTACTCTTTGTTCGCGATCATAAAATATTAGGCAGTAAAAGTTATTTTCCAACCGTTCCTGTTGATACCAGCGATGCTGAGATAATAGCGGCTTTTATCAGTCAACATTATATCGGTAATGATCTTAATTTAGGGGCTATACCGAAAGAAATTATTATTCCTGAAGCAATTGAAAACCAACAAGATATAGTACGAGTTATTATTGAACAGGCCGAGCATGATGTAAAAATGTCGCATAATGTGCGAACTGAGCGTGCTCAATATTTAAAATTGGCATGTACAAATGCTGCTACCGCATTAATGACACGCAACTCTCATAAAGAATCAATGCAAGCTAGGTTTTCTGCACTAAATGAAGTGTTTGAATTAACCAATGGCATATCTCGCATTGAATGCTTTGATATTAGCCATACTATGGGACAACAAACCGTGGCGTCTAATGTAGTCTTTAATCAAGAAGGGCCGCTAAAAAGTGATTACAGGCGCTATAACGTGCATGGAATTACCCCCGGCGATGATTATGCTGCTATGGCCTTTGCTTTAGATAAACGTTACAGCAAAGTCACCAGTGAAGAAAAAATGCCAGATATTATTTTTATTGATGGTGGTAAAGGTCAATTAGCAAAAGCAGAAGATTTTTTTGCTGGCGTTGATCAAGTAAAAACACCGTTATTGGTTGGTGTTGCTAAAGGTGAGTCAAGAAAGCCAGGTCTTGAAACCTTAATTTTAGCAGGGAGTCATCAATTAATATCGCTGCCTGCCACATCACCGGCTTTGCATCTGGTTCAGCATATTCGTGATGAATCTCATCGCTTTGCTATCACAGGGCATAGAGCTAAACGACAAAAAGCCAGTAAAAAGTCAACTTTAGAAAGTATTCCAGGAATAGGCGCTAAAAAAAGACAAGCGCTTTTACAGTATTTAGGTGGTTTACAAGAAGTTTTAAAAGCCGATAAAGCCACATTAGAAAAAGTACCTGGTGTTAGTAAAGTATTGGCAGAAAATATTTATGACGCCTTGCATGACAATTAGCACTCAATCTGTGTAAAATGTCTGTAAAATCTTGCTCAGTTAACGATAAGAATATAAGACATATTATGTGGACCATCCCCAACCAAATTACATTATTTAGAATTGTGTTAATCCCCGTTTTTATCGTGGTGTTTTATTTACCTGTATCGTGGAATCATTTCGGCGCGTTTGTTGTCTTTTGGTTTGCCGCAATTAGTGATGCACTTGATGGTTATTTAGCCCGTAAACTTAATCAATCATCGGCTTTTGGCGCTTTTATAGACCCTGTTGCTGATAAATTAATGGTGGTCGCTGCGTTAGTTATTCTGATTCAAGACTTACAAGTTTGGTGGATCTCAGTGTCGGCAATATTAATGATAGCGCGTGAAATATTTATTAGTGCCTTACGTGAATTTATGTCTTCACGCGGTAAAAGAGACATAATTGCTGTTTCGCAATTGGGTAAATATAAAACGGCGGCACAAATGTTAGGTATTATGGGACTCATTTGGTATCCAACTTATGATATCCCATTAATATTATTTGAATTTCCACATGAAATATTACTTTTTGCTGCTTTTAGCTTTTATGCTATCGCTACAGTGCTTACTTTTTGGTCAATGGTGGTTTATTTTAAAGCTGCTTGGCCAGAGTTAAGTAAGTGATTTGTGATTAAAAGCTTTTATTTTAGCTAAAAAAACACCAGATTAGTCGCTTTTTGAGCAGTCAAAACAAAATTGATATTAAAGGGTTGACTCACCAGTTTTTCAATGTAGAATGCGTTTCCAGTTGACAGGGAGTCAGCAGATGAAGCGGCTGTAGCTCAGCTGGTAGAGCATCACGTTGCCAACGTGAATGTCACGAGTTCGAGTCTCGTTAGCCGCTCCAATTCTCTATAAGAGAATAATAAAAGGAATACTACCTTACTCGTAGTAAATGAAATTGGCGGGTTGGCAGAGTGGCCATGCACCGGATTGCAAATCCGATTACCTCGGTTCGACTCCGGGACCCGCCTCCACATTGCCCGAGTGGTGGAATTGGTAGACACAAGGGATTTAAAATCCCTCGCTTGTAAGAGTGTGCCGGTTCAAGTCCGGCCTCGGGTACCATTTCATTAGTACAGTAGGGGTGTTAATACATATTGGCGTATGTATAGAATAAATTTAAAATATGAAGCGGCTGTAGCTCAGCTGGTAGAGCATCACGTTGCCAACGTGAATGTCACGAGTTCGAGTCTCGTTAGCCGCTCCAATTTTTAAATGTGTAAATGCTTAATGTTTTAATTAGTTAAGTTAATGAAGCGGCTGTAGCTCAGCTGGTAGAGCATCACGTTGCCAACGTGAATGTCACGAGTTCGAGTCTCGTTAGCCGCTCCAAATTCGATAGTTTTACTATCAAAGTAGGGAACCAATCTCTACTATAAAAAATACTCTCGATGCCCGAGTGGTGGAATTGGTAGACACAAGGGATTTAAAATCCCTCGCTTGTAAGAGTGTGCCGGTTCAAGTCCGGCCTCGGGTACCATTACTGCAAAATCAATGTAAGATTGATTAACCAGTAAATTAGTATTTTTAAATATCTACGAAGCGGCTGTAGCTCAGCTGGTAGAGCATCACGTTGCCAACGTGAATGTCACGAGTTCGAGTCTCGTTAGCCGCTCCAAATTCGATAGTTTTACTATCAAAGTAGGGTCCCAATCTCTACTATAAAAAATACTCTCGATGCCCGAGTGGTGGAATTGGTAGACACAAGGGATTTAAAATCCCTCGCTCATAGAGTGTGCCGGTTCAAGTCCGGCCTCGGGTACCATCACTAATACTTTCAGTTAATCGCATTTTATTCCTTTTATAATTCCTTAAATATCTTTAGCTAGCATTGACTTTGCACCTTAGCTATACCTTTAGCAATAAACCATTTACTTTTAATATCATTATACCAACGTTATAGAATGACGGGTTTAACCTAATAGTTAATAAACTTATCAAGATCATTTTATACAAATCATTTATGGGTATTGTCGTTACATTTATTTACAAGAGAAATGTGTTTTTCACGTAGTATTACCTTAATTTTCAATACGATAAATTTTTAATTTTCCATAATTTCGAGAACTTAGCATGACATTACAAAAATCAATTATCGCCACGGCTATTACATTAAGCGCTTTTAATGCTTATTCAGCCTCTTTTCAGTTAAACGAAACAAGCGCCTCTGGCTTAGGTCGTGCTTTTGCCGGTGATGCGGTGATCGCTGACGATGCGGCTGTGTTAGCACGTAACCCAGCAGCAATGGCATTATTCGACAAAAAATCCTTATCATTATCGGCAACGTATATTGATCCAGGTGTTAAAGTTGAAGGCATTAGTGCACCCGATATACTTAGTGCAGCTTACGACGTTAATGAACTTGATCAAGATGGAGTTGTACCCAGTGCTATTATTCCTGCCGCGTATTTTATTAACCCAGTAAATGATACTTTCGCTTATGGTTTAGCTATTAATTCAAACTATGGTTTAAAAAGTGAATACGAAAAAGATTATGCTGCAGGCTCTATTGGTGGCAAAACAGATTTAAAAACGATCAATGCTAATATTAGTGGCTCTTACCGCGTTAATGAACAGCTTAGTCTAGGTTTAGGCTTGAATGTGGTCTATGGTGAAGCCGAGCTTATTAGACACGCAGGTAAGGTGTTAGAAAAGGGTATTACAATTCCAGGCGTTGGTTTAGTGTTTCCACCTGTACCAACGAGCACTGAAGTTGTAAATATGTCGGGTGACGATTTTGGCTATGGTTGGAATGTTGGTGCTGTTTATGAAATTAATAGTGATCACAGAATTGGCCTCTCTTATCGAAGCAAAGTAGAACTTGCCTTTGAGGGCGACTTCACAGGTTTGGGGACACCTACAGAAGATGGTAGTTTAACTATTGATATGCCATCGATAGCTGAGTTCTCAGGTTTTCATCAATTGACGACTCAATGGGCAGCACATTACAGTGTAATGTTCACTCAGTGGTCTAGCTTTGAAAAACTTGAAGCTTATGCGGGCAATGAGTTAGCCTTTGAAAAGCAAGAAAACTTTGAAGATACTTATCGCTTCGCTTTAGGCGCAACATATAACCTTAATCAAGAAGTAACGTTGAGAATGGGAGTGGCATTCGATCAGTCTGCGGCTGTAGACCATCGTTCAATTTCAATACCTGATAGTGACCGCCTTTGGTATAGTGCCGGTGCAACATACCAGTTAAATGACACCGACAGTGTTGATTTTGGTATTTCGTATGTTAATGGTGACAATGTTGTGGTTACTGAAGAAGACGCTTTATTAGCTGCTTTACCTGATGCATTAAGCCCTTTTGTGGGTAATAAAGACTGGGGTTTTAGCTCAGAAGGTAATGCATTACTTTTAGCTGTGCAATATAACAAAAGTTTTTAAATTACTTAGGCCTTTTTACTTAATTGGCGTGCTTAATTAAGACATTCTAGCGTTATTATTTGAAAATTTTAGTTTTGTTCTTAATGCCCTAATTAGTGAGCCTTTTAGTTTAATATAAAGCCAATCGTTTAATCGATTGGCTTTAATTATATTTGAGCAGGCAGTTTAATCTTTTGTGCTGAGCTAATCTTTTTTACAGTGTGGAAGAAAAAATAATGAATTTATAATATCTACATTATTAAAGTGCAGTTTATCGTTATTTACTTAAAGTAATGAAAAGGTCAAAATTAATGGCCCTTAAGGTTTTACTATCGCTATTTAAGAAAGTCTTACAATAGATAAGCGCCACTTTATAAATAACGTAATGATCAACGCCATACCTATATGCGCTATAAAAGAGGATTGGGTATAAGCGCCAAGGCCCATCATAAATTCTCGCCCCATAGCTGGAGCTAATATTCCTTGTGCAACAAACCACAAAATAAGTCCAGAAATAGCACCTGATAATATAGGGCGCCCGTTTAGCAACTTATAAAATAATAAGGTGAATAGCCCAAAGCCTATAGCGCCAATAAAAGCGTGAATTCCAAAAGCCACAGGATAAGTAATACTTATACCAAGATACTTTTGAAATAGGCCCATGACTAACTTAGCTGGTTGAAGCTCTGGGCCAAAAAGCAGTGGTGATATTAACCAGGCATAGGCTTCAAAAATAATTTGAGCAACTATGCCACCTACAATAGCAATTTTAAAATTGTTTCGAGTAAATTTCATTTTAGCTTCACTGCTGTTACCAGAAATATCTGTAGTTAACGTATTAAACGCTAGGTGTAGAATGAGTTAACTTTTGATATACAAGCCCTAAAACCACACCAAAAACTATGTGTAGCATAAAGGTCATAACAGGTGCCATAGGTCCTAAAGCTAAACCGAACAATCCGTTACCAGCCATTACCATAGGACCAACCATCATGATAAGCCAAGCACCAATGCCAAGGATAATGCCTTTTATCGTTTGGTTTTGTGTTGGTAAAATATTATTTAAGACAGCGAATGCACCACCCCATGCAACTGCGCCGATCATAAAGTGCATAACCCACCCAACCATCATATTAGTCTCCATGCCCATTTTCTGTGCCGCCATAACAGACATCATGTGAACGGGGTCAAGCTCAGGCATTACGCCCATCATTTTCTTCATCATCATAAGTGCAGTAAGTACTAATGTAGCAATAAATCCAGCTATAACGCCTTTTGTAATGTTTGAAATATTAAAGTTCATGGGTATTTCCTGTTAGTTTATTTTTGACTGTTTAGTTAGTTAGTTAAAAAATTTACGCTGTTAACGAATTTAAATAGTTGTCAGTAATGCTTTGTATTTTGGCTATATCACAACCAGTTTTCCGATATGACATAATGCCAAATATAAATACACTTACTTCAATAGCCATATCCTTGGCGTTGGCATCTTTTCTGAAGACTCCTGTCTCTTGACCTTTCGCGATAGTTTTTGAAAATATGGCTTCAAGTCGTTTTACCTGACAATTCAGGATGATTTTTGCAGCTTCATCATGTGGGGCAAGTTCTATGATGGAATTCACCATTAGGGAGCCTGTTTTTACTTTATCTGTTGGTATTGATTGTTCAACTAGCATTTCATCAAAGAATACTTTCATGGCTTCGTTAGGCGCCTCTATACTAGTAAATATATTTTTTATACGTGCATATGTTGTATCTGTATATTGTGTTAAAGCTTTGGTGAATAAAGCATGTTTATTGCCAAAGGCAGCATAAATACTTCCTTTGTTTAAATTCATTACTTTCATTAAATCAACCATAGAGGTCGCGTCATAACCTTTAGCCCAAAAGGCTTCCATGGCTTTCTCTAATGCATCATTTATTTCAAATTCTCTAGGGCGTGCCATTATAATAAATCCATCAGCTAGTTGTTTACCGTTCGGTCAATAACTGCAATTTACAGGTTAATTACCGATCGGTCAATAACTATTTTTAAAATTAAAGTTTACTGGAGTTACTGTTTTAAAAAATAATACTTAATGTAATATTGATAACAAATACTAATACATTGATAC
>NZ_JACGWF010000045.1:0-32262 GCF_014077595.1 Colwellia sp. 6M3
TTTTAGTGGTTGAAGACGATGAAGACGCCGCTGATGTAACCGTACTATTACTTGAATCTCTAGGTGTTGAAGCAGTAAAAGCACAAACAGCTCAAATATGCCAAGACCTACTGCGCAACGAAAGTAACTGGACCACAGTGTTACTTGATCTGCATCTACCAGATGCCAACGGTCTCGATTTAGCTCAATCAATTAAACACACTTACCCAGATATAACACTAATATTAGTGAGTGGCGCAACAGTACCTGAACAGGCATTGAAACAGGCAGGTATTAATAAAGCGATATTAAAACCCATTAATCTTGATATTTTAAAAGCCCTGATCTAAAAGTCCTTAAATAGCTGCGTAATTAAGGGCTTCTAGACCTTAACAACCCTAAAATAATTACCTACCTACGTGTAAATGTTTCTAACACGCTAAACTCAGTACAATTCACAAAACAACAAAAGTCTTATTAAACAGCACTTTAATGTTATTAAAATATTGGTACGTATCTCGCTTATATAAAATCAATTAACTTCAGCGGGTGTAATACCCTCTTACATATCGAATTACTGTTCTCTAAAGTTGCCTAAGTAAGGCGGTTTTAAAAACCTCACTAAGTGATCTATTCATTAAGTTTGTGAGTATTAGTAATCGATTAAACGATGAATAAAACGAGGTACTTCTATGGATATTTTTGCCGCACTGAGCAGTGATCATGAAAAACAAAGATTGTTAATGAAAGCGTTAGTTGACACTACCGGTGATTCAGCTAGTAGACGCGACTTTTTTGTTGATTTAAAGCATCAACTCAAACAGCACTCTATTGCCGAAGAACGTCACTTTTACATGCCATTGATGAAGCTCGATAGCACAATAGAACTCGCTCGACATGCTATTGCTGAACATCATGATATCGACGAATTTATTGCAAAGTTAGAAACAACAGATATGGATTCACCCGTTTGGTTGAAAACCATGAAAGCATTACAACACAAAGTGCTCCATCACTTGGCTGAAGAAGAAAGAGAGTTTTTTCAACAGGCAGGTAAAAACTTAAGCGCTAGCCAAAAAACAGAGTTAGCTGTTCAATATCAAGCAGAGATGTCAAATTGATTAAAAAATTTACCTATAACTTCAACTCAACACTAATGCTGAATTGGAAAAAAATATTACTAATAAGTACGACTTTGCTAATTAGCTTGGGTATCAGTGCTGAAACCAAAGCTAATGATTTAGAGCTTACGTCAATTTTCGACCAACGTTCAGAGGCTGTAGGTGAAGCCATTGATAATCCATTTGCATTTTCACAACATAGGCTAAATTATATATTGCCTTTCTCTTATGTGAGTGATCCAAATACCCTCAGCGCTAGCGGTTTAAGTACTGAAAACGTTGACAACATAGAAGCAAAATATCAAATCAGCGTTAAGTTACCATTATACCAAGTAGAAAATAGCACCTCTGGCTTATACATGGCTTTTACAGCGGTTTCATATTGGCAAGTTTACAATGGTGAAGCTTCAAAACCCTTTAGAGAAACTAATTATGAACCCGAATTATTTTATTCGTGGAGAAATGAGCTCACTTTCGCGGGTTTTAAATTCAACCAAATTCGGTTTGGATTAAGCCATCAATCTAATGGTCAAAGTGGTTTACGATCACGAAGCTGGAATAGATTATTTGCATCAGCAATGTTCAGTGATGCAGATTCCTTTTACCACATAAAAGCTTGGTATCGAATTAAGGAAGATGAAAAAGATGATCCCTTCGATTCGACTGGTGATGACAACCCAGATATAACCACATTTATGGGCCATACAGAGTTCGGTTACGGCACTACGCTTGGCGACTTCAATGTCATGGCGTTGATGAGAAACAACCTAAAAACCAGTAATAATAAAGGCAGTATTGAACTTAACCTTTCTTACCCAATAAGTGAAAGGTATGAACTTTTAATGCAATATTTTAATGGCTATGGCGATTCGTTAGTCGATTATAATCGTCATCAACAGCGCATTGGCTTCGGTGTTCAACTAAAGTTTATTTAAGCAAAGTTAATCTAATTTATTAGCCCAACTTAACCAGCGATCGAAAATAGGAGTCATTGCATGTTTATCGTTAAATATTATCTTATTGGCGCCATCTTGGCATTTTTAGCACTTTTATTAACGAGCACACTCTACTTTAAAGTTATTTTTGCTTGGATTGGCCTGTCTTTATCGCTAGTTAGCTTAGCTTATATTTTCGATTTACCTTGGATTTTCAGAAAAAAAAGTAATGGCAGTATACCTTTCTATATTCGTTGGATTTTTATTCCTTTTTTATTAGGCACACAACTGTATAACGCATGGGCGAGAAAATATGACAAAGTACCTGCCATTCAAGAAATTGAGAAAAACCTGTTTTTGGCATGCCGACTTTTTCCGTCAGATATTCCTTATTTAAGAAAACAAGGTGTCAGTGCAATACTGGACGTTACTGCCGAGTTCGATGGGTTAGATTGGACAGCCGAGAATGAAGAATTAGCTTATTATAATTTACCTGTATTAGATCACAAAAGTCCTAAGTCAGAAGAATTACTTAAAGCGGTTCATTGGGTAGACAACCATATTTCAAATGCTAATGGCGTAGTTATACATTGTGCTTTGGGTCGTGGTAGATCAGTTTTGGTGATGGCAGCTTATTTATTAAGTAAAAATAAATCGCTCACCGTTGCTCAAGCATTAGAAAAAATAACAGGAATACGCTCGACTGCAGGGTTGAATAAGGCTCAGCTGCGAGCATTAGTACAATTTAATAAAGATAACTTATTCACAAAACAAAACAATATCTGGATAATCGCCAACCCAGTATCTGGCGGTGGTAAATGGCTGGAAAATAAAGCCGAAGTGATTCAACGATTATCCCCCTATTTTGTTTGCAATATTTTAGAAACAACCAAAGAAATTTCTGCTAAAACGTTAACCCAACAAGCGATTAAAAACGGGGCCAACACTATTATTGCCAGCGGTGGTGATGGCACATTAACTGAAGTAGCAACAGAATTAGTAGAAACAGATATAACCATGGGGATTTTACCTATGGGTACAGCGAACGCACTTGCGCATGTACTTTTTGGCATCAGCTCAAAATTTATTCCGCTTAGCACAGCATGCGACGTTATTATTGCGGGTCAAAAAACTAAAATTGATAGTGCTAAATGCAACGAAAACTTAATGCTACTGCTTGCAGGTTTAGGTTTTGAAAACAAGATGATCACTGGTGCTAATCGAGAAGAGAAAAATAACGGTGGTCAATTCGCATACCTACAAGCATTTTTCCAAGCAGTAAACAGCAATGAAGTATTAGCCCTGAAAATAAAAATAGATGATCACCCTGAACAATCTGTCGATACAACGAGTTTAGTTATCGCCAATGCCGCACCATTCACCACGATATTAGCGCAAGGCAGAGGTGCACCGAATATTAAAGATGGTTTACTCGATGTTACTTGGATATCACCTCAACAAGACATGACTGATAATGTACTAAGTTTAGCTGAATTAGCTTGGTCTGGCCTTACCGAGCAATCACAGCCCGTTCAAAGTGAACATAACTATGCTAAGAAAATTGTTATCACTGCAGATCATGAACTTGAATATGTTATTGATGGAGAAGTATTTTCAACGAATCGTTTACATATAGAGGTTATGCCAAAATCGTTAAATATCTTAAGTAATGACGAATAAAGTTAGCATTACTCTTAATTTGATAAGGCTATAAAGCAATTAACCACAAAATTGCAGGCTTAACAATTTACCCTGTAAAAGTTACATGGCTTCTTTACCTAATCGATTAACACAAAAAATTAACACATCAATATCAGTAGCTTATGGGTTGGCATAAGTCTTGATTATCTTTAATGACATCTTAATAACCACGGCATATAAAGAGGCTAACAATGAACAGCATAATTATCCCAATTGATTCTGATGATGATGACATTCAATAAAGAGTTGAATTTACATAAAAATACTAAAAGCACACGCTAAGAAAATTAAGGAAAACAATGAAATTAATTGAGTTAGATAAATTCTGGCCACTCATCAACGAAAAGCTTCAACTATGGTTAGAGGCAGGTATTCAGCACCTGCCAAATATGGTTGTGGCAGTTTTCATCGCGATTATATTTTCCATTATCGCCAGAATTGTCGGAAATGTTACTCGAAAGGTATTAAGAAAGGCCCTCGACTCCAAACAAATAGCTGACTTGCTATCATCGATTATTAAAGTTGTTGTGCTACTTTCAGGCATATTTGTGGCATTAGATTTTCTTGGTTTACAAGGCACAGTTACCTCATTATTAGCCGGTGCGGGTATTATTGGTTTAGCCATAGGTTTTGCCTTTCAAGATATGACCGAGAACTTGATTGCTGGTATTGCTATGGGTATTAGAAAACCATTTCAAATCGGTGACATTGTAAAAACAGAAGAAATTTTTGGTACCGTTAAAACCATCAATTTACGCAATACATTGGTTGAAACCTTTTTCGGACAGCTGGAAGTGATTCCAAACAAAATACTCTTTAGAAATGTGCTAACCAATTACAGCATTAATGGCATAAGACGTATTGAAGTACCTGTAGGTATATCTTACGCGGATGATCCTGAAGTGGCCGCTGAGGTTATTGTAGAAGCACTCAATGAGTGTGACTTTATTATCAAACAAGATGAAACGGCAGTTTTTGCAGAAAGCTTTGCTGACAGTAGTATTAATTTATTAGTTTGGTTTTGGATAGATTATCCAGGCGAAACCGGGTTTATGAAAGCAAGACATGAAGCGATAGTAAAAATAAAATCATCGCTCGAACAAGCTGACATATTAATACCATTCCCAATAAGAACGTTAGATTTTGGTGCTAAAGGTGGTGAAAAATTAAATACCATGTTGAGCCAAAAGGCGGATAAAAATGGTGATGATAAAGCGAGTTCAAAAAAATGCTGTAATAGCTCAACTACTAACGAAATTGACAGCAAAAATGCTTAATTGAGCCATACTCAATTAAATAACAAAAATGCACAATTTAATATTTTTAATCACAATAAGCTAACAACCTAAAAGGAAAGCAAAATGAAAGCAAAAACATACTATGCACACATAAAATCTATCTTAACGGTATTGTTGCTGAGCAGCGCTTTAGGTGCTTGTGCCACAATAGAAGGTGCCGGACAAGATATAGAAAGTGCAGGTGAAGCAGTACAAGATGCTGCTGATGGTTAATACCTTATTTGCACGAAAATAATTAACCATATTAAGCGTCACTTAACCACTGGCGCTTTTAATTATTTGAGTCAACTTAAACCAATTTATCTGAAACTTTTTGATATAAATTTAGGTCTATATTATTCGATTGTTTAACTGCTAGTTTTTCTAACCATGTGATCGCGTTAAGTAACTCTGCCGTACAATCCGATGACCTGATATATCTGTAGTAATTCACCCAAGGAAATTTAATATGAATGATAAAAAAACCGCTAGTGGAAAATGCCCTGTGATGCACGGTGGAGCGACAGAAAGCTCAATGACAAATATGCAATGGTGGCCAAAAGCGTTAAATCTCGACATTCTTCATCAGCATGATAGTAAAACTAATCCAATGGCCCCAGATTTTAATTATCGCGAAACAGTGAAAAACCTCGATATAGCGGCCCTAAACAAAGATTTGCACGAATTAATGACTGATAGCCAAGATTGGTGGCCTGCTGATTGGGGACATTATGGTGGTTTAATGATTCGTATGACTTGGCATGCTGCAGGTACATATCGTATCGCTGATGGCCGAGGTGGTGCAGCAACCGGAAATCAACGATTTACTCCGATAAACTCTTGGCCTGACAATGCAAATTTAGATAAAGCACGTCGCTTACTTTGGCCGATCAAAAAGAAATACGGTAACCAACTTAGCTGGGCAGATTTAATTACTTATGCCGGTACTATCGCTTACCAATCTATGGGTTTAAAAACCTTTGGTTTCGCATTTGGTCGTGAAGATATTTGGCATCCAGAAAAAGATACTTACTGGGGTGCAGAAAAAGAATGGCTTGCGCCAAGTGACAGTGAGAATAGCCGTTATTCAGGCGAACGTGATTTAGAAAACCCACTAGCCTCAGTAATGATGGGATTGATCTACGTCAACCCTGAAGGTGTAGATGGCAATCCAGATCCTTTAAAAACAGCCCATGATATACGCGTTACTTTTGAGCGTATGGCAATGAACGATGAAGAAACGGTTGCACTAACTGCGGGTGGTCATACGGTAGGTAAATGTCACGGTAATGGTGATGCATCAAAACTTGGCAGAGAACCAGAGGCCGCCGACATTTCAGAACAAGGCACGGGCTGGAACAATAAAGCCGAGCGCGGTATTGGCCGCGACACAGTAACAAGTGGTATTGAAGGTGCTTGGACAACAAACCCTACCCAATGGGATAACGGTTACTTCTCTATGTTACTTAAACACGAATGGGAACTTAAAAAGAGCCCCGCTGGTGCTTGGCAATGGCAGCCTGTCGACATTAAAGAAGAAGATAAACCTGTTGATGTTGAAGACCCAACAGTTCGCACTATGCCAATCATGACAGACGCGGATATGGCCATGAAAATGGATCCAGCTTATCGTGAGATAACTGAACGTTTTGCTAATGATGCAGAATATTTTTCTGATGTTTTCGCGCGTGCATGGTTCAAGTTAACCCATCGCGATATGGGTCCAAAAGTTCGCTATTTAGGAGCAGAAGTACCGCAAGAAGATCTAATTTGGCAAGACCCTGTACCTGCTGGTATGACTGATTATGACGTTGAATCAGTGAAAGAAAAAATAACAGCCAGCGGCTTAAGTATTAGTGACATGGTTGCCACCGCTTGGGATAGCGCACGAACCTATCGTGACTCTGACAAACGTGGTGGTGCTAATGGTGCACGTATTCGCCTTGCGCCACAAAAAGATTGGCAAGGTAACGAACCAGCTCGCCTAAGCAAAGTATTAACAACGCTTGAAGCTATTGCTGTCAGTAGCGGTGTCAGCATTGCTGACGTTATTGTGTTAGCCGGTAATGTAGGTATTGAACAGGCAGCTAAAGCTGCTGGTGTAGATGTTACTGTACCTTTTGCCCCTGGCCGCGGTGATACCACAGCTGAGTTAACTGATGTCGACTCATTCGAAGTATTAGAACCGTTACATGATGCATATCGTAATTGGCTTAAAGGTGATTACAAAGTTAGCGCGGAAGAGCTAATGCTTGATCGTACACAACTGATGGGATTAACCGCACATGAAATGACCGTATTAATTGGCGGCATGCGTATGTTAGGCACTAACCACGGTGGCACTAAACATGGTGTATTCACAGAAAGTGAAGGTGTATTGTCAAACGATTATTTCGTGAACTTAACGGATATGAACTATAAGTGGCAGCCTGTAGGCGACAACTTATATGAAATTCGTGAACGTAAATCAGATAAAGTTAAATGGACAGCAACACGTGTTGATCTAATATTTGGTTCAAACTCTATTCTTCGTGCTTACAGCGAAGTTTATGCGCAGGATGATAATAAAGAAAAGTTTGTTCATGACTTTGTCGCTGCGTGGGTAAAAGTAATGAACGCTGATCGCTTCGATTTAGCATAATATTTCTTTAGAACAGCCCCCCTACACAAATAATGTAACCCTAAGTGTAGGGGGTTAATTTTCTGCCAAACTTTATCCAAATAAGGTTTGGCAGAAACATTTCTTTTTAGCTCTTCTATTTCTACTTCATAAACTCTACGCCGTAAATTCTGCAGACTAATTCAAACGTTATTAGATGTCATCGATATAAAAGACGAATAAACGATGTTATTTATCGTTTGTCTCTAACTTGTTAGATAAGTTCTCGACTACATCTGCAGCATTATAGCCTGACTCGTTAGTCATAACGCCTTTGCCCATGCGAATCTCTAAAATACTGTGTACTTCTTTGCGGCTATTAGCACTACTAAATGACACACCTATCTCGTTAGCTGGGCGAGAGTATGTTTCACACGTTAATAAACCACAACGGCGCTCAATACGTTGTTGGCGTGACAAACCAATAGCTGAAGCAGGTTCAACTTTTTCAGATTCAACAAAAGTTTCTTTACTGGTTACTACAAACCAATCAAAGCCTTGTGCCTGAGTGAGTTCAGCAGATCTTAATAAAGCATAATCTGCGGCGTCGGCAACACTAGTTGAGACACTTTTAAACTGCACACGAAACCTGTCGTTAGTAATTTTTTGCTCACTATAACCCACTGAACCTTTATTTGCAGGACGGTAATCCGGCTTTGAAGAACAAGCTGTTACCAGTAAAGTCATCAAAATAATTGTAATAAGTGTTTTCATTTTTCACCTCGGTTATTTTTAGTTGTTTGCCAATTATTAGTAATAGCTCGTTGTTCTTGAGCTCTATCCATAGCAGGTCCTTTGATCATATCGTCAATAGCGCTATCAAGTTGAGCATTGTTGGACGCCGTACGATAATCTGCCAAATTTTCTGCCAGATTTACTTTTTCTGTTAGCTTAAGCTGCCATTGCGTGTTTTCTTTACAGGCAATATTAACGCTAGTTTTTTGCTCGTTTACGTGTTGAAACTGACGACAGTAATCGCCTGCATGGTTGGTAAAACTTAAATTTGCCGTTATTGCATCGCCTTGTGTTGTTATTGACATTTCACCACTCGGCACTTGATCTAAGGCTTGCGCTACCCCTGCGGTAATGACTGACGATTGTTGCTGTGATTGCATCAAAGTTACAGTACCAACACCAAATAGCATGGCAACGCCGGCCGCTAAAGCATAATGTTTTTGTATGCTTTTATTGATACTTTTCCAACGTGACAAACTAACAACATTTCCCCCTGTCACTGAAGGTTTATCTTGCGCTATTTTTTTATCAATTTTTTTAGCTAGTTGCAACAAATCATCAGCAACAGGTGTTGTATCCATAATGGCCGAATTTTCTACCACCCAATGATCTACCTGTGCTAATTCAGCTAAGCGCATCACTAAATCGTCATCAGTTTCCAGCGCACAACGTACGGCTTCCATATCTTCTTCGCTAAGTTCCGCATCTAAAAAAGCACTTAACATTTCATCACTTATTTTCATGCGTCTGCTCCTAATCGATAAGGTTTCATCATATCCACTAATGCGGCACGCGCTCGCGATAACCGACTCATCACAGTACCAACCGGGATTTCCATTGATGATGCCACCTCTTTATATGACATACCTTGTACCGCGACTAAAGATAAAATAGCACGCTGTTCGTCAGGTAACGTATTCATCGCTACATTAACATGGCCTAGCATTTCTTTGCTGTCGAATACTTGCTGTTCATCCATGCTTTGTGGTTCTTGCAATTCAGGCTTAAGCACAGCATTTTGTCTAACTTTACGAGCACGGTATTCATCAATCCATACATTGCGACAAACTTTAAATGCCCATTTAGTGACATCAACTTCAGCAGGCACGCCTTTTGTTAGTATTTTTTCCAACGTAGTTTGCACTAAGTCGTCTGCATCAGCAGCATTCCCCGTTAATGAGTAGGCAAAGCGTCTTAGCATTGGTAGTATGTTTTCAATGGTTTTATGCATGTTTTTACTCCTCTTACTTAAGAAGACGTGTGTAAAAGTTTTTTATTCCATAAAAGGAAATATATTTTCAGTTGAAACGTTTTATTAACACCACACTTATTTTTGAGGCTCAAGATTAACATGAAAACCTTAACCATTACCGCCATGTTTCTTACTGCTTTTAGTACATTTATTCCTGCTCAACAATTGTCTACAGGTAATGTTATTGGACAAGTTAGTGTTATAGAGCGCACAGCAAACGAT
Organism: Colwellia sp. 6M3; assembly: GCF_014077595.1. Classification (NCBI taxonomy): domain Bacteria; kingdom Pseudomonadati; phylum Pseudomonadota; class Gammaproteobacteria; order Alteromonadales; family Colwelliaceae; genus Colwellia; species Colwellia sp. 6M3. The sequence continues at coordinate 9,882 of NZ_JACGWF010000045.1, forward strand.
ATTACTCGGAGATTAGATAACCCGCCAGTGTTAGCACCTTTTGCGCTAAGTGCTTTACCCGACATTGATAAAGTCATTACAGAGCCTCTTAATGCATTGCCAGCCACATTAGCAATAACAACCACCGCAGGTAAAAGTCTTTGGTTTGATGTTGAAGTAGAAGATGGTTGGCGGGCTGTTCAAGGACAATGGCTACTTTTAGCTGACAATATAAGCAAAAAGCACCTCATTGAACATGGTGCACAAATTATTTCAGAATATCGATATACCGGGTTAGGCCTGGCATTGCTGCGCTTTAGCGTGCCCGCCGCCTTTGATTCTAAACAAGCGTTAAGTAATATCCTCTCAGACCAAGCAGCGCTTAGTTTAGCGAGAAACCATATTTATCAAGTACAAAATCAAGCGAGTCTACCTGAAGTAAACCTAGCCAACAAGAGCATTAACTCACTAAATAACACTATTCCAGTATGTGATTTCGACGTAAAGGTTGGCATAGTTGATAGTGCGATTGACACAAAACATAGTGCCTTTAAAAGTGCTGATATTACTGAAAAATCCTTTTTACCTAATGACTTAAATGTATCAGTGCAACACGGTACCGTAATCGCCAGTTTATTGGTCGGGGAAAGTAAACAATTAGTACCACTTTTGCCGAAAGGTAAAGTATATTCCGCGCAAGTATTTTATCAACAATCAGATTACGCCCAGGGCGCGACGTTATCGGCGATAATCTCTGGTATAAATTGGCTGCTAGAGCAAAACGTGACTGTGATTAATATGAGTTTGGCTGGGCCTGATAATCAAATTTTACATAGTGTACTCAACGCCGCTATCACAAAAGGCGCTATAGTCATTGCCGCTGCAGGCAATGAAGGCCCTGCGGCTCCGCCTATGTACCCGGCTGCTTATCAAGATGTAATTGCGGTTAGTGCAATAGACAAAAATCAACAAGCTTATCGTTGGTCAAATCGAGGGGATTATGTCGACTACTCGGCATTAGGTGTTAATGTATTAACCGCCAAAAGCGGTCAACGTATTGGTCGGGAGTCTGGTACATCGATCGCCGCACCACAGGTTACAGCCGCGATAGCCTGTTTAACCGCAACGTATGGTAAAGATAAGAAAAAAATATTAGATAAGCTAAATGTATCAGCCGTAGATTTGGGCCCTAAAGGCAAGGACCCTATTTACGGTATAGGCGCGATATTACGCCGCTAAAATTGTACTTTAATCGACAATGAAGAGGTTGTTTGACTGTAGGTTTGGCTATCAAGTTGCGAACGGTAATCACCATATTCAAGCTTACTAACCAGCGCTAGATGTTTGTTAAGTTCTAATTGCCATTGCGCTTGAAAAATATTTCTATGTTCATCTGCTTTCGATTCAAGCTGACTGGGCATATCATCATTGTTATATGCTTGAAAGTCTTTCGATTGAAAGCGCCAGCCTATTGCAGCTTTTTGCGCTAAGCCAAATAATTCAAATTTTTGCGAAAGCTTAATGTTCACCCCATAACCACTATAATTAAATCGCGCATCGGTAGCGGTTTCCTTGTCTGCACTAACGCCGAGCATAAACATAATGTCACCGTCGTTAATAAAGTGGAACAATTCAGCACTAGCACCATAACCGTCGGCATTACGGTTAGACATAATCGCAAACTTTTTACTTTTAACCTTGGCGCTAGTACGCAAAAACGTTTGTGGTTGAAGAAAAGTACCTAAGTAAATGCTGGCTTGTTGAAAAGTTAAAAACGTCTCTCCATCTAGTTTGGCTTTTGCGCCATCATAGCGTAAACCTAGATCTTGTTTACGCCATTGATAACTCCCATCAACACTAATTTGATGTAAGGCTAAGTCAAAAGCATCAAATTCTTGGTAATCTTGTTCATTATAACGATATGAAGCCGCTAATTTGGCTTTATCATTGATTTTCCAAAGTCCGGTAACCGCTGCGGTTTTTTCCAAGCCGCTATCACCTTGTGAAGAAACCTCATCAAGCTCATCAACACTCAGCGCAGAGTTACTGATAATACCTAAAGAAACCTCACCTTTAACACTTACTGGCTCTGACGTTGCCGCCGATAGTTGCATACTTATTGCACACGTTAAACTACTTAAAATATATTTCATCTCAATCACCTCAAATAAAAAAGCGCCAGGGTTGCTGGCGCGCTTAAAGCATTTTTTAAATTTATAATCCAATATCTAAGTTATTTACCAAGCTATTAGTGACTTCAGCTGCCGTTGCTGCAGCTAGCTCGGTGTTAATTTGCTCAGTAACAACATTGTTGATCTGGCTATTAACGTTTTCAGTGATTGCCGTTTGAGTATTTGAAGTGATGGCATCGGCAACATTAGCGTTCACCGTTTGCTCAATGACTTGCGAAGTTTGACCTGCAGCATCTAACGATACGATATTTTGCACATTACTTGATATTTGCTGAGATACTTGCGACGTGTTAGCAAATGAATTGGCGTTATCAATAGTAGGGTTTAGGGCCACATTTTCAGGAGTTGCCATCGTTTCACTAGGTACAACTTCTTCAGTTTCTTCTGCTGTGCCATTTTCTGGTAAGGTTAACAAATTTGCACTTGTTGTTTGGCTAAGTGACTGACTCAAGCTTGATGCTGTATTTACTAAGGTATTGTTTACGACATTGCCTGAAAGTTGAGTGGCTACTGCTGAGCGGTTAACAAAAGAAGTAGCGCTATCAATATTTGGATTTAATGCAGCAAGTTCAGGTGTTGCTAACGCTTCGTTTGATGTGATTGCGTCAGACTCTTCTGGTACTTCACTTTCGGGTAACGTTGGAAATGCTATGCTTGTTACTTGATTAAGTGACTGAGCTAACGTTGCTGTCGCACCAGAGATAACACTGATATTTTCGCCAACATTATTTGATAGGCTATTGTTCAACTCACTCTTGTTATCTAAAACGCCTGCAGTACTGATATTCGTAGCGTTACTCGAAGGCTGATCTTCATTTTCGTTCGGCGCAGACTCTGAAGCATTCGCTTCCTCACTGTTAGCCTTAGCTTGCGTATCGCTTTCAACTGAAGTATCAGATTGTGTCGACATTTGAGCTGAGTTATCAGAACTATCTACTTGCTGAGAAACTTTAGTTTCTTGGTTAACTTGGGTGTTTTGGCTAATTTCAATATCAGCGGCTTGCGCGATACTTACCCAACAACTCATACCACTTAATACCAATACTTGTGCAATTTTATTTAATTTAGTCATGTTTGCTTCCTCTAATGTCTGTTTATGTTAATGACACTGAGATAACGGCTAACGTGTGATATTTATTCCAAATTAATTTAAAAAATAATTAAAACTAATTTTTTATTCATATATTTCAATAATTAAAAGTAAAAAATAAACCAATAAGATTTAAGAACTCAGTACCAGAAAGTATTCAACATTGAACCAGCCTTTTTAAGCTTTGATTGCTAGTTAGAAAACTTAACCAAACAAGGGGTGATGTGGTCGTTTTCATCGATGAAAACAGCAATTGTCACTCTTTTAGCTGACATTGAGGGTTTGTTGATATCAGAAGCTATATTCTTAAATGAATAACAATCTTCAAAGTAACGCAGGAGCAATGACCAAGATGGTTAGGAACGACCAGTTAACCGAGTAAAATTTATTTTATTATTGAACGAAAAAAAGGCCTATATAGGCCTTTTTTAATTCAATTACTGTCAACCCATACTAGGACGGGTCAAACTATAATTAACAATCGTCATCTTCAGCGTCTACGCCTTCTTTAGCTTCTTCACAAGCATCTTCAATGGCGTTACTTGCGTCTTTTTTCATTCCACCAAATTTATCGCTAACACTGGTTTTCATTTCATCTAACTTATGACCCGCATCGCTTGCCATTTCACTTACTTTTTCGCCAGCACCTTCAATCGCTTCACCAGCATCTTCTTTCATTTCACTTGCTTTTTCGCCCGCGGCATCAAGTGCGTTACCGGCATCTTTTTTCATTTCATTTAGTTTATCACCAGCATCTTTAGCCATATTGCCAGCACCTTTAACGGCTTCTTCAACTTTGTCACCTGCTTTTTCTGCATCTTTTTCACTACAAGCTGTTAAGCCAAACATTGCGACAAAGAAAATAAGTGTGGTTGATAATTTTTTAATAAAAGTCATGTGTTTTTCCCTAAATTTTTGGTGGTTTGTTTTACCACGAATTGTATTGATAATTAATGAGGTAACCAACAATACAACGAAAATAAAAAATATAATTTTAGCAATACCCGCTGCTGCGCCAACGATACCACCAAAATCGAATATTACTGCAATAATAGCAATAACTAAAAAGTGAATACCCAACTTAACATAATATATTTCTCAAATTAATAAGTTACAAACTACACATACATAAGCGTTTTTCGTACCAATATATGCTTTATTTATAACCTACTGAAAAATATTAACTAACGAGAGCTTCTCAATTTCATTATAGAACAGTAACTATATAAACAAGTGAAATATTTACCTACATAACTTGAATAAATGTTCAGATAGGCAATAAAAAAGGCCTATATAGGCCTTTTGGTGTAATTATCGAATTAATGTTTAACAGTCTGTATCTTTAGCGTTTACACCTTCTTTTGCTTCTTCACAGGCATCTTCAATGGCATTGCCTGCATCAGTGGCCATATCGCCCATTTTATCACCTGCATCTTTCATAGCATTTCCAGCGTCATGTGCCATTTCATCTACTTTTTCACCCGCTGTTTCCGCTTTGTCGCCAGTACATGCGGCTAAACCTAATACCGCTACAAGTGTGATCATTGTTGTTGATAATTTTTTTATAAAAGTCATAATTTTTTCCTTAAATTTTTGGTGATTTACCACGGATGGCATTAGCGATTAATGAGATAACCAATAGTACAACGAAGATGAAGAATATAATTTTAGCAATACCTGCTGCTGTTCCTGCGATACCACCAAAACCAAATATTGCAGCAACGATCGCAACAACTAAAAATGTAAGTGCCCAGTTCAACATAGTATTCCCCTTGAATTAATTTAGTTTCAAACTACGTAGTACTTAATGCTTTATTCGTGCCAAACCTAACAAATAACTTAAGTCACTGTTAATAAACATTATTAATATAATTTAAAATTATTAGCTTTATAACTTTATATTATTCTATTGAAATTTTTACAGACAAGTTTGTATAACTTGCAGAGGTAGGAATCTCATCATGGTTGTTTTAATTAAAGTGGATCAGGGCTGTTGATGTGTTTTTACAACAAGAAGATTATGCTGGTAGATAATGACTTTTTTTATTTATTTGTATTGGTATAGTTAATATGGCATTAACAAACTAAATAGATAAAACCTTTATATAATCTATAAGTATCATCACGACTTTACACTGATATTATAAAATTTTAATATCAATTCAGTGAATAAACCTCAAAAAAAAGCCCATATAAAATGGGCTTGTTCTTACTGCATTGTGTCTTTCGTTGTTAATGACAAATTAAAAGTCGTATTTAAGCGTAATACTACTTGTTCTGCCGTTAATCGTTCTTGCTCTGATAATATCATTCGCAGGAATGTTACCTTCTTCAGCTTCTGTTATACCTGTAGTGTCAAACAGATTATTAACATTTAAAGCAATGCTAAACGTGTCTGAAAGGTAATATTGAGCGAAGGCATTTACTTGCGTGTAGCCATCAAATTTAAGGATATCGTCTGCACTTTGATCACCACCATCTTGCGCATAAGCTTCTGAAGTACCTATTAAACTAAGACCCGCAGAGCCTTGCTCAAAGTTATAGCGAGTAGTAAGTGAATAAACAAAGTCAGCTTGTCTTCTTGGAGTATTTCCCACTGAAGCTGAGTTAACACCGTCTTTGGTGATTTCTGCATCAGTCCAAGTAACATTACCGCGAATGTCAAAATCACCAATGTAGTAAGCACTTTCTAACTCAAGACCATATGATTCATATACACGGTCAAAGAATTTTTGGCTTGTTGCTTCAAAATTTTGCTCTTGTGTTTCAGCAAAGAAAGCCGTCGCAAATACCGATAGTTTATCTTTGCGAAACTTAATGCCGGCTTCGAATTGGTCAACTTCATCAACAGCATCTTCATCGGCTACTGAGCCATCAGCTGCAATTTTACCGAAAGCTAAACGGTCAGCATTAGCGGTACCGCCATGGCTTAGTCGGCCAAAAACAGCTAAATCGTCATTTACAATGTAGTTAGCACCAATTGAGTAAGATGTGTAACTCCAATCATAATTAACAATAGAAGGCGCACTATTGTTTACTGAAGATACGCTCATTTCAGGCACTGATATCTCGCCGTCTCTGTTCATGTCTATTTCAGATTGCACTGCACCAGCATATGTACCTGTGGCTTCACCACTGTCATGACGAACACTTGCATCGATAGTAAAATCACCAAAAACTGAGTTAATGGCAATATAAGGTGCTGTTACATCATATTGAAGGTCGTAGTTACGTGTACAACAGTTGCCCCACGCTGGAACACCATAAGCAATTAAACCACTATCAGAAAAGCTTGTACCGTCAGCCGCTGCAACATTAACAAGTGCTGCGTTGTCGCCTTTCACTTCTGATAAATAAGAATTCCAAAGCCATGATTGCTCGATATTTTGTAATGACTTGTAATAACCAAAAGTGATGTTGGTATCACCAATAGTTTTTAAGATTTTTAAGTCATTAACCATAAAATCTAAGTTGCTCATTTCAACATCAAAGGTATGAATACGCATTAAGTTAGCGCCAGTATAAGCACTACCTTGTTGAGGTCCATTAGCATAAGTCAATTGCGCGCCTGTACCCGCTAAGCTATCAGCAAGTGTTTGGCTATCTTGAATGCTTTCAGGAAATGGCGAGGTAAAACTACCTTTCGTACTTGACGTTCTAAATCTGTTTTCAATCGACCAGTCATTACCTAAGTCAAATACAGCTTCTAAACCAACAGAGTCAACCGTTGGATTCATACCATCACGCATGTCTGCACGGCGAAGGTTGCCATTACCGTCAGTGCTCAATATTGAGGTGAAATATGCCGAATGAGGCGTATCAGATGAAGGGTCGAAACTACCCACTGACTTGCCATTTGAACTGGCTGGCATGGGTAAGTAAGCAATGGTTTTATCATCCAAATGCTTGTAATAAAGTCTCACGTAACCTTTATCAAATTCTTTAGTAATGTTGGCTTTAATTTGTCCGCCTTTATTACCGGTATAACCCGCTTCTCTTGGTCCTTCACCTTGACGATAGAAACCACCAAGATGGAAATACATGCTGTCGTTTAGCTCGCCGCCAAACTCAAAATCGGTACGGGTATGATCATAATCTAAACCAATGGTTGTCGCTACGCTGCCAGAATCAGACTCACCTGTTTTACTGATGATATTAATGATGCCGCCTGGAGCATTTGTGGCGAGAGTAGAGGCTGAGCCACCACGAATTGATTCGATTGACGACATTGTACTATCAAGTCTAAGAAAAATATCGGCATTACCAAAAGCTATATCACCAAATTGTAAAATGGGTAATCCATCTTCTTGTAATTGTAGAAATTTTGCGCCACCAGCAGCTACAGGAAGACCACGTACAGCAATATTTGCGTTACCTTCACCACCAGACGATTCAGAACGAATACCAGGGATTGATCTAAAGGCTTCGGCTGAACTTCTCGGCGTTGTTACTTCTATTTGGTCAGCAGATAAGCTACTTACTGAGACACTTGATGCCATAACTGTAGAGCCTTTACCTGCAGCACCCGTAACAACTATTCGTTCAAAATCTAAGCCTTTTTTTTCTACTGCGGCTTCATCGGTTATTTCTGCGGCACTTAAGCTTGAGCATATAGCTAAAGTTAATGTGCTCAATAGTAATTTTTTATATGTGAACTGTTGCATTTGGTCACCCCATGTTGCTTTTATAGTATGTTTTTAATTATTAAAATAGTTATGTTTGATACTGCAATTAACTTAATCGATTAAGTTAATTATTATTTAAAATGTGATTACTTTGCAAGCACTTTTTAAATTTAATTTTTGTATTGTTATTATTTATTGATAACTAAGATGATTTTTAGATAGAACAACTAGCAGCTTTTGTTGGTTTATGAATTGTAGATCAATTTTGAATAGCTATACGTCTTAACTCAGTATTTGCCTGGGGCAGTTTATTCAAATACAGTTCTTTTACTATACAAGCTTATTGATTACTTAAGCTGTTAACGAATAAAGGGCATAAGTAAATTTTCACTTATGCCCTTTATATTATATAACCTTGCTAGCTTAGCTGCGACGCTCAGCTAAATCACATTCAATTTGTGTTAATTGAGCACGATCAATTTTATAGAAAAGTATCAACACGGCTCCCAACAAAAAGAATACGGCGGGCAATATATTAAACATGTAACGAATACCTTCAATTGATTCAGATGTTTGGGTTTGATTAGCAACAAAACCAAATGCAGCAAGAATAAAACCCGGTAATGCACCACCTACAGCAGAGCCAAACTTCAATGAGAACATAGAAGCTGACACCGTTAAACCTGCACTATTGTTACCTGTATTCCACTCTCCGTACTCTACACAATCGGTATACATGGTGAATAACAAGGTGATTGCAATACCAAAGGTAATAATCCCTAGGGTGTGAACTATAGTTGTAAGTGCGACATTATCTGGGGAGATAGTAAAGCCAAAAAACAATAATATTGCATGGGAGAAATTAGTAACAAACATTAATTTATGTTTCTCAAAGCGTGCGACCAGCATAGGGGTAATCAGCGCACCAAATAGCTGCCCTAGTAAACCACATGAAATAATAAATGTGGTTTGATCCATCCACAAAAACACATTACTTCCGTCGTCATTCATATAGTATTTGGTGTAATAAGCAATTGACGCAAAACGTGCAACCAAGCCAACAACAACAAAAACCCCAGTGCCAACCAGTATCAACCAAGACTTGTTCTTTAATAAAGTTGATATATCATCTTTGATACTAGCCTCATGCTTTTTAGGCATTACTCTTTCTCTGGTAACTGCAAAGGTATACCAAAAAACGGCGACGGAAAGCACTGCAAATAAAATGATAGTTAAGCGAAAACCAAGTAGCTCATCGCCACCACCTAAAAACTCAACTAAAGGCTTAGCGGAAGCCCCAACCACTAGCGAGCCTATTGAGGCAAAAATAAATCTAAATTGTGCCGCTTTAGTCCGTTCGCCTGATTCAGGATGAATAACCGCCATGAGCCCTGAATAAGGAACATTAATCGCGGTATAGGCCAACATGACCAATGAATAAGATACGTAAGCAAAAATTAATTTACCGGTGTCACCAAATTCAGGCCCTAAGAATAAAAGGTAACCAAGCAATGCATAAGGAATTGCCATCCAAAGCAAGTAAGGGCGGTACTTACCCCACTTAGTGGTTGTACGATCAGCAAGTAAGCCCATTGCAGGATCACTAATGGCATCAATTACTTTTGTCACTAATAACATGGTTGCTGCCGCAGCAGCAGAAATACCGTACACATCCGTGTAATAATAAAGCAGGAACAGCGCAAAGAACCCCATATAGAAGTTTGAAGCCATATCTCCCATGCCATAACCTACCTTTTCTTTAAAAGATAATGGCTCCGTATTAAATTTTGTTGTCATAATTATAATCCCCCAAACTACACTCTTAACACCACACTAAGCAAAGGTTAACAGCACAGTTAACGCTTTGTAGTGTGTATATTTGACCATGCAATACAATTGATTTTTATTGTTGATAGTTTTTAAGCTAATTGAGCCAAAATTATAAAACGCTTTATCAAATAAAGAAGCAAATGCATATAGACTCGCTATATCCTATTGATTTAATAAAGGGCTTTTAGCAAAATAATAGCTAAAAATTAACACCTTACTCAATGCGCATTCTATTCTTATCATCTTAACAACTTAAAAAATAAAAATTATTCTTGATTAAAGTTGCATAGTATATAAACATAAGCCTTAATCGATTAAGATGCAACTTGAAATTAAATGGTAAAGTTATGAAAAATAATGTTCAGCTAATCACCTACATTGATAGGTTAACCGGTTCAGACACTAAAACATTAAACAACATTTTAAATGATCAGCTAGCAGATTTATTCTCTGGTATTCATTTATTGCCATTTTATTTCCCTATTGACGGAAGTGATGCAGGTTTCGACCCGATAGATCACACCCAAGTTGACAGCCGATTAGGTAATTGGAACGATATAAAAGCATTAGGTGAAGGACATGAATTAATGGCCGACCTTATTGTTAATCACATGTCGGCTAAGTCTAAAGAATTTAAAAGTGTATTACAGCATGGTCAAAAATCTCCGTATTGGGATCTGTTTTTAACAAAAGATAAAGTGTTCCCTGACGGCTTAAGTAAAAGTGATGCAGACAAAATATACCGCCCTAGGCCTGGCAGTTGCTTTACTAACTTTGCGCTACCTAATAATGAAAGTGCCGATTTTTGGACAACGTTTACTGATAATCAAATAGATATAGACATTACATCAGAGAAAGGTAAAGAATATTTAATTCGTATTTTAAAAACATTTTCTGAAAATAATATTAAAATGATCCGCTTAGATGCGGCAGGTTATGCGCTGAAAAAAGCAGGCACCAGTTGCTTTATGCTAGATGAAACCTTTGAGTTCATTGATGAGCTAAGTAAAGCAGCAAATGATTTAGGTATTGAAACACTAGTAGAAATTCATTCTTATTATCAAACTCAAATTGAAATTGCACAGCGAGTTGACCGAGTATATGACTTTGCTTTACCGCCTTTAGTGTTACACAGCATTTTTACTAAAGACTTTACTGCACTAGCAAAATGGTTAAATGTTTCACCCAAAAATTGTATTACCGTTTTAGATACACACGATGGCATCGGTATCATTGATGTGGGACCTATGAATGGTAAACCAGGCTTACTCAGTAATCATGAAATTGATAATCTCGTGGAAACTATTCACCTAAACAGCGCTGGTGAGAGCCAAAAAGCAACAGGAGCCGCCGCGAGTAATGTCGATTTATATCAAGTAAATTGTACGTATTACGATGCACTTGGCCAAAGTGATTTTGACTATTTAGTTGCCAGAGCTATTCAGTTTTTTGCACCTGGAACACCGCAGGTATATTACGCAGGTTTGTTGGCTGAGAAAAATGCCATGGACTTATTATCTAATTCGAATGTTGGTAGGGATATTAATCGTCCGTACCTTGATATTACCGATATTGAAGAAGCGCTAAAGAAACCGTTTACCATAGCGATGATCGAACTTATTCAATTACGTAATAATTGTGCAGCTTTTAATGGTGAGTTTTCGATTGTCAGTGAAAAATCCACATTGAAAATGTCGTGGAAATACGAGCAGCAGAACATCACGCTAATGGTTGATTTAGTGGAAAATAACGCACATATTGAAATAAATGAAGATAATAGCTCTCGTACTATCAGCTTAAATAACTTGTTGAACTTGTCTTAAGTAATGATGTATTACATATAATGCTAAATAGATATTAATGCAGCGTTTTTTATATTTTAAGATCGGTAGTATACTAATCAGTAACTCTATAGTTGCTGATTTTTTATTAAAATAACGGTAAAAGGTAAACATGATTGACAAGAAAGTTTGGACGCTTAAAAGTGTTGCTAAAGAACTGGGTGTATCAAATGCCACCGTTTCAAATGCGTTCAATAGACCTGACCAACTATCCAAAAACAAACGCATTGATATTCTGGAGTCGTGCAAAAAATTAGGATATTCAGGTCCAAATAAAGCAGCCCAATCGTTAAGAAAAGGTCAGTCTAATATTGTGGCTTTAGTGCTGCCTGATAGCCTTGAATATATGGTAACAGACCCTGTAGCAAGTGACTTTGTTAAAGGTGTGTCGTCGGTTTTAGAAAAAAATAAAGTTAACTTACTTTTGTTTTCAGGTATATCAGATAACATTAATTCTGTTGCTGATTTTGTTGATGGCTTTATTTGTTATGGCTCACCTAGAAATCCTGAATTAATAGAACAGCTAAGAGTAACTTCGAAAAAAGTCGTCACTGCCGACTTTGATATAGACCGAAATGCTTCTGTTGGAATAGACAATGAAAAAGCGGCTTATGAGATTGCAAAGCTGGCTATTAAATCAACCGATGATGAAGTTGCTATATTAGGCTTAAGGCTACTAGAGTCAGATCTAACTTGTCGTGTATATGAATTACCCACATCTAGTAATGCTATGTGTTCTATCTCTCATCAGCGTTTAAATGGCTACAGACAAGCACTTAAAGATTCGAATGTTAATTTAAGATCAGATCGTGTTTGGAATCTTCCTAAAAGTAATCATCATTTTGCATTAATTGCAGCTAAAGAAGCACTAACATCAATCCCTCGTCCTGATGTTTTACTTTGCATGAGTGATATTATTGCCTTGGCGGCAGTTAAAGAAATTCACGCAATGGGTCTTAAGGTTCCTGAAGATATTAGAGTGGTTGGCTTTGACGGAATTGATGAAGCTTTACGCTCGACACCACCAATAACTACTGTGCATCAAAATAGTGAAGAAAAAGGCATTAAAGCTGCTGAGCTCTTCATTAATAGAGCGACTAACTCAGTTGTGATTTCTTATCATATAGAACATGGAAAGAGTTGCTAACCGGCTATCAAAAACATATCACATTAGCAAACAGCGAAGTGAAAGCACTTCAAGCATTTACCGCTTATGGTGCCACTGCTTTTTGGCGTCATCAAAATTTCAATTATGTAAATGTAGATGAAACAATGAAAGATCACTATCAGGCCATGCAAAACATAGCGATTGATGTGTTAAAAATACCAAGTGACGAATTTAAGAAAGAATTGGCTATTTAATTGAAATAGTTTTAGGTGTAGCAAATAAGTTGACTAAAAGACTATTGCTCGCCTAAATTTAAATTTTCTATATTGATGCTTTAACTCACATTCATAACTTAAATCGAAAAACCATTAACAAATCAATGGCTATAGTTATAACGGTTAATTTTCGTAATGTCGGTGAAAATAACTATTTAGGCAAGTAATAAATGTAGTCGTTTGAGCCTGAAGTCGAATACGTTCTATAGGCTAAATGACTTATTCGCACTAAAAAAGAAAGATACTTTTAGAGGTTTGATGCGCTTTTTATTTTATTCAGCTCTTTATTTACTTTATTAATATTTATCGTTCCCTTTCTAAATGCTAAATACACAGGGAGTTCATAACTCTTAATATGATGAACATCTACCCTAAAATTAGGGTGTTGAGTTTGTAATAAGTATTCACCTACAGTTTGACTCATAACAATTGCATCGACTCTTTCTGCCACTAACATTTCAAATAAAATGTCATTTGTCGGGAATTTATGAATAGTTGCCTTATCTAGTTTATGCAAGCTTGGGATATCCAAATGAAAATTTATACCTCGATGTACACCAACTATTTTGTTAGATAAATCTAAATTCATATCTTTATCGCCCTTAGGGGCAAATATTGCAATTTTTGTCACATGTGTCGGTATGCTTGTGTAGTCTAAATACTCCTCCCTATGAGGAAATTTTCCTAATGAAAAAAAACAATCATAATTATTCTGTGGTATTTCTGTTTTTAACCTAGCCCAAGGTAAATTAACAATTTTAATGTCGATTTTAAGACTCTTGGATAGCGACTGAATTATATTTATATCGGAGCCAGTAAATACTTTTTTTGAATTATCGAAAGTAGAATAAGGAGGGTAATGGGTTGTAGCACATATATATTTTTCAGTGCCATTAGCATCAGTCGCTGCTATTAAAAGGTATAGCAAAATCACAGGTAATATAGGATTATTTTTTAACATAGGCTAATAGTGCCAAAAAACTTAATTAATTATATCTTTATTATATAACCAAAATTTGGATTAATACTGGAATTTCTAAAATTTATTAATCTAAATTATAAATAATCGTAACTTTCACTTACTAAACGGCAACCACTATCTTTTAAAGCCCAGATTGCCTATTTATGTCATTTTTCGCTTTCTCGGTTCTTTTGCCGTACCCCTTTAACTTATTTACGACAAGACTTAGCCTATGCTGACTAAGTTCACGAGTAGAGTTCCTCTATTTCTTAGCTAAAGAACTAGTCAACCAATAAAGCTTAAGCTATTGAAATATAGTAGCTTACCTATTTTATATTTGTTTGAACGTTATTGATATCAGACTTTCAATAACGTTTAGCAACTTCAAATCCCCTTATTATCTAAACAAAATATTGACAAGGTAGAACGTTTACTCTACCTTTAGTGTAGAATAAACATTCTACCTATAGAGTCCTAATGCTTAGAGAACAAATTACTGTCAGTCTTGAAAACTCGTTTAGCCAATATGGTTTTGCTGAACCAAGCGTTGCTCAACTGAAAAATGCATGCAAGGTCAGCTTACGAACACTATACAAGCACTACCCATCTAAAGAAGCGATGATCGTAGGTGCGTTAGAATATCGTCATCAAAGGTACCTTACTTTTCTACTTAACGACTCACCTGCTCGTGGTATTGAGTCAGTTTTACATATTTTTAATAAGCTTGAACTATGGATGAATGAATTTGCACCACATGGTTGCTTGTCAATGAATGCTATTGCTGCCTTTCCGGATAACGATCTTATAAATAAAGCAGTTAAAAAGCACAAAGAAGATGTTCTTCAGTTTCTAGGCCAACAAAGTAAAAGAAACGATCTTGCGATGGTTATTTTTTTACTTCATGAAGGGGTATCAAGCGCATGGCCAGTGCTAGGACGAAAAGCTGTTACATCTGCACAAAACACGCTATTACAACTTTTAAAGGAGGATAAATAATGACTATAATTCCTAAGAGAATGAAAGGAATCCAACTTATTGGCCATGGAGGAGCCGAAAATCTCCGATATTGTAGTGATATTCCAGTACCAACACCTACTTCAAATGATGTACTGATCCAGGTTTCTGCCGCTGGAGTAAATAATACTGATATCAATACTCGTACAGCTTGGTATTCAAAAAGTGATAGCAATAGCGCTGATGCTGGCTGGTCTGGTACGGCGTTAGCATTGCCTCGAATTCAAGGAGCTGACGTCTGTGGTATTATCGTTGCCGTAGGTGATAATGTCTGTGCAAGTCGAATAGGTGACCGCGTTCTAATCGAGCCTTGCCTTAACGAAGCCAACAGCCAAGCTCTTAATTCGCCTTGGTACTTTGGCTCTGAATGTGATGGCGGTTTTGCAGAATATACAGTAGTCGCAGCCAAACATGCCTATAAAGTTAATAGCCGACTCTCCGATGTCGAATTAGCGTCATTCCCTTGTTCTTATTCAACAGCAGAAAATATGCTTAGCAGAGCTAACGTATCTTCTCAGGATACCGTGTTAATATCTGGTGCTTCTGGTGGTGTTGGTTCGGCTGCAATTCAGCTTGCCAAAGCTCGTGGAGCGTATGTCATTGCTATCACCAGTCCAAGTAAAAATAAACAATTATTAGCGCTAGGTGCAGATCGAGTAATATCACGAGATGCTGACTTAATTGAAGCTTTTGGTGAAAATAGTATTGATGTTGTTATTGATCTAGTCGCTGGAAAACAGTGGCCTCAATTTTTACAATTGCTAAAACCAGGCAGTAGATACGCTGTATCTGGTGCAATTGGCGGGGCCTTAGTCGATTTGGATATCAGAACACTTTATTTAAAAGATTTAAGTTTTTTCGGCTGTACAGTACTGAACCCAGACATATTCCAAAAATTAATTACCTATATTGAGAAAGGTCAAATTCTTCCAATTGTTGCGGATACTTTCCCATTAGAAGAAATAAATGCAGCTCAAGAAGTTTTCTTACAAAAGAAACACACAGGTAAAATTGTTCTCAAAGTATCTCAATAATAACGATATTTTTAAGGATGGTTTTTCTAGTAACGGCGTCTGTATCGCAATAAATAATGATAGTCTCTATGATTTGATATAAACAGATATTATCTGCAGTTTTAACGTTAACGAAATAGTTATAAATGTCAGTCAAGTTATATGACAATTATTGATGCTTATGGCTGCTTTATCACAGGGCGGACTTGTTACTTGAAGGTAACAGTACCCCCTTTGTTGGCAAAGTTATCGGTCAGGGCAAATAAAGTCATGCTACCTAAAAGCAGAGTGCAGAGAACTTTATATAAAAATAAATTATTTCACAAAAAAAAAGCGCTCATGTGAGCACTTTTTAATCATCAAAAATTTAATTATTCATTTTTACATAAGGGTAATTACTTCACCAGTACTTAGCTCAATCTCTACTGAGTACTTATTCATGTTTTTATCTACCTTATCGTCAAACTTTATCTTGATCTCTTTTTTATCATCGGCCTTAATTTTTCTTTTATCTTGTGACTTTTCCCATCTAGTCACAGTGACCGGTGAAGCCTGGGTTTCAGTATCGTAGATTTTATCTCCACCATTCTTGATTTCGACTAAATCACCGTTTACAGAAGTAGGCCAGTCAACAGAGATGCTTTCTATGAAAACATCTTTATTACTATCGTTATGAATATAGAACTTATATTCTTTCTTTTTTAAGTCCTTAAACTCTGCTCTAACTGCACCAACTGAACCACTGCTTGGCGCACCTAAAACAGCTTCAACAACACCTGTATTGTTTAAGTCACAGCTAAATGAGCCAGTTTCACCTGTCATGCCATTTAATGCAAAGCTGTTCACTAGGCTGTTATCATCGTTTTTATTGTTACCTTGTGCAGAACCACAGTCATCAGAGCCATCCATAAAGTCATCA
Organism: Colwellia sp. 6M3; assembly: GCF_014077595.1. Lineage (NCBI taxonomy): Bacteria > Pseudomonadati > Pseudomonadota > Gammaproteobacteria > Alteromonadales > Colwelliaceae > Colwellia > Colwellia sp. 6M3. The sequence goes on from NZ_JACGWF010000045.1 coordinate 26,729, forward strand.
GAACATGACAAATGGAATGCCGATTCACCACTAGTAGCGCCACTTAGCGTAACAGCAAAATCATTACCATAAGCATCTCTATCAACGATGAAGTTAATCAAATTACCTTCCTGTAGATTTTCAAACACTTGGCCTGCAGCTGTTGTAACTGTTGTACCATTTGCGCCATTCCAAATCATTGATAATTCAGTTAATGGTTTAATGTCACTACAAGTCAGCACTTGCTCTGGTGTTGGCGGTTTTTCAGGTACTACAACCGTTAGAGGAACAGTATCTTGAGCACTACAAGCTATACCAGAAGGTCTAAGGTTACCCGTTACTGTTAGCGTGTTGTTAAAGACATTATCAACACCAGGTAAAACAAACTGAGTACGAGTCAATTCAGCACTGCCACCTTGAGCTGCTAGATCAAGAGATCCAAGCGGTCCAAAACTATCAGAAGCTTCATCAACAAAACGTTCAGTACTGTTGTTTACAATGGTGTAGTTATAAAGCATTTCAACACCCGCAGATATTGATTGACCACTTTTGGTATCCATAGCAACTAAATCAACTGCACCATATTGGTCACCTAAACTTAAAGGTAATGAACATGATGTATGCATAGCTACTTTTTGTACCAAGTTACCTGTAGCGCTAAAGATTTCAATTATAGTATTTGAATCAAAATCGTTTTCATTAGCTGCTGCAGAGGTTGCAGTAACAACATCACCAATAGTTACATTGGCTTGTACTGTATCAAGGAAAACTTTGGCCTTGTTACCTGTTTTGCCATTGCTCACTTTGATACGAACATTGTCACCAGCTGTACCACCAACGATACATTCTGCTTTACCACCTTGAGTGTTGCTAATAACACAATCGCCACCAAGATAACGTAAACTTACATTAACAGGCTTGCTATCACACGAAGCATTAGTAGGCATTTCATAAGTACAAGTTTCCGCAGTAGCAATTGGATCAGTTGGTGAGTTACATACTAACGCAACACCATTTTCACCCGCTAAACCGTCTAGTAACCAGCTATTTAATAAGCCTGCTTCATTGTTTTTACTATTACCTTGCGGAGCACCACAATCTTCAGGGCCATTCATACCAGAGTCAGAACATGACATATGGAAACGAGATGTACCTAGACTATCACCATTAGCGTTGAATACTTCCCAATCAATGTCATTACCTGCACCAGCAAAACCGCTGATAGTAACCACATCGCCATTGTTAACATTACTACGAGTCGTTAACTCTGTATTATCAGTTTTACCGTAATAAGCAACAATGTTTACATTATCTTGACCATCCCAAATCATTGATAATGTATCTAGCGGCTTAGCATCGCTACAAACAAAGTTAACTGGTTGCAGTGAAGGTATAATTGCACAAGTAGCATTAATATCTAAAGCACATTGGGCTATTGGAGCAACAAAACCTGCATCTACATCTACATTTTGCTCACCAGAACCTAGCGTAATACAGCTGGTTGTACCCATATCGCCGTCAAAGTTCTCTGCATCACTATCTATAGTCTCATCAATACCAACATTAGCATTAGTAAAACTTAAACCTGATGGAGCCGTAAATTTAACTCTATAGTCACCTGGGACCAAATCAGTGAAATTGTACATACCTGATGAATTAGTAAACACAGACGTTACTTCATTACCAAAGATATCAATAACAGTGCTGTTGCTACAGTCGAATAACTCAACCATTACGCCATCTAAACCATTTTCATTGTTTAGCACGCCATTGTTATCGCTATCAAGCCATACTTGGTCGCCCAAACTAGCCGGTAAATAAGCGCCTGCATCCAATGTAAGGTTTTGGTCTCTAACGCCTAATTCTATACATTCACTCGCGCCAGAATTTGGATTAGCATCACTATCTACGTCGGTACTCATACCAGTAAAGCGTGGGCTAACTATGTATCCTGCTTGAGTCAAATAAGCTAAATCAAACTGTACTGCATAACTACCAGCAGAAAGGCCTTCAAAGAAGTACAAGCCACTCGCGTTGGTATTAGTCGTTATACCCGTAGAAATTAAGAAGTTATCAGCACCACAAATCATCAATTCAACAGGTACACCTTCTATACCATTGCTTAACTCATTAAGGTCTTGAATACCATTAGCATTGGTGTCATTCCATACGAAGTCGCCAATACGTGATTCATTAATTGTACGTATACCAGCATCAATATCCGTGTTGCTTTCACCTGAGGCTAAAGTAATACAACGTGTTGTACCCATAGTGCCATCTTGGTTGAAGTTTTCTGCGTCGCTATCCATTACATCAGGACCAACAACAGCAGTTGTAAACTCAAGACCAGCACTGGTAGTAAACTTAACCGTATATCCACCCGGTTTTAAGTTACCGAAGTTGTATAAGCCATTACTGTCAGTAACTGTTGGAAGCACAGGGTTGCCATAAATGTCGGTTACCTGAGTATTACTACAATTAAACAATTCTACGCTTATGCCAGCAACACCAAATTCATCAACAAACAAACCATTACGATCAAGGTCATTCCAAACTGTATCACCTATAGACGCTGGAGCAATAACGCCGGCATCAACAGATAAGTTAGTTTGATTAGTCAAAATATCTACGTTAGCTGTACGGCCTGTGACTGCATCTGCATCACTATCAAAGTTTGTATCACCCTGATTTTGCAACGTATATAAATAACCGTTAGGTAGCGTATATTCTACACAGTAGTTACCCGCTATAAGGTCTGAGAAAAGGTAAAAGCCATTTGCATCAGTAGTGGTATTTGCAATTACATCTTCATCACCTGAAGTACAACTTGCATCACCATCAAGGTTTTCTAGTAATGAAACACCAACACCTGCAATACCAGCGCCACACTCAGTACCCATATCACCGGTATCACCTACAATGCCATTACCGTTCGTATCAGCACATTCTTGAATACCATTGCCGTTAAGGTCTTGCCATACACGGTCACCTAATGCTGCAGTTGAACTTACAAGTCCTGCATCAATAGTAATGTTATTGCTACCGGCTATAACTTCAATTGAGTTTTGGTTTGCAAAAACCGTCTGACAGGTACCATCGCCTTGATCAACCACATCGCTATCGGCAACATCGTCATTGCCCATATTGTCTAAAGTACATTCATAGCCTGCAGGTTTAACTACAGCGATACAATAATTGCCAGGGGTAATATCATCAAACAAGTAAAAACCATTGCTGTCTGTAGTTTGTGACGTAACAATCATTTCATCAGTTGTACCACATACGCCATCAAGGCCAGTTGACAATAAGTTAACGGTTACATCAGCAATACCTGAATTACATTCTGCACCAGAATCGCCTAAATTACCTAGAATACCATCTGCAGGGAAGCTAGCATTGCTAGCACCACCATCGATACAATTTTGAATACCATCTAAATTAAGGTCATTCCATACACGGTCGCCAAGTGAAGCACTTGAACCCACTAAGCCCGCATCAAAAGAAAGGTCTTTGTCACCAGCAGCAACTATAATAGGGTTTTGGTTGTTATCAACGGTTTGACAAGTGCCATCCCCTTGGTCAACAAAATCGCTATCCACTAAATTGTCACCACCGACATTCTCGGTAGTACATTCAGTTCCAGCCGGTTTCACTATTGATACACAATAAGAACCAGGCTGAACATTATTAAATAAGTAAAAACCATTGGCATCAGTGGCGTTAGTATCAACCACCATTTCGTCACCTGAGCCACAGTAACCGTCATCACCAGCTGTTAATAAATTAACAGTAACATTAGCAACACCCGCATCACATTCTGCGCCAGCATCGCCAGCATTACCGATTATGCCATCAGCTGGGAAGTTGTTATCGTTTGCGCCACCGTCGGTACAGTTTTGAATACCATCGGCATTAAGGTCAGACCATACACGGTCACCAATAATAGCGGTTTTTGCAGGAATTCCACCTAAGTTACCTTTAGATTCACCTTCAAAATCAACAGTAAAATCACCGTTAAAGGTTGAGGTTTCCATTATTTGAGAGACAGAAACTACGCCTGTAGGAAATAAATTTTGCAGTAATCCTCCAGTGATCGTAAAGTTAAAATCTACTATATCGTTATTCGATGATGCATTGAAATAGCCAAAAGCACTGACCTCACCGGTAAGTAATTCACCCGATACTGTACCTACATTGGGTACATCAACTTCACCATAAACGAATAAATCATGGCCTGGGTTGCCACCAATTAAGGCACCGGTTTCATCAACGCTAATATTAATAATAAAGTGTTCTTCGCCACCAGAAACAGGATTGATGAATATTGGGCGACTGTTTGGAAATGTAAGTGATACCGGTAATGAATTAACAATCAACGTATTGTCAACAGCGTGGTAATTGGTAGTTACTTCCTGCGAATTAAAGCCTATCAGTGGTAGTTCTAATGTATCGTTCAGCAACGCAGCTGTTGATAACTTTGGTACAGTTAACGCCATTAACACTGCACTAGTGGTTATCCAAAGGCGATGGTTTTTGTGTAAATTTATCATGTAGGGCTCCAAAATTTGGCTCAAAAAATATTTCATATTTTCAATAACATTAGTCACAGTTCACCCTTAATACTTAGTGAAAAGGAAGAGCAATATTTTAAATTGAGAAAGGTGTTGGTGGAATACAGTGCAAATAAACTCAAGACTGCATTCCACTATTATAATTTACTTATTTTTTTTGCGGCGAGAAAAACCCGCTAGGCCAAGAATGCCCGAGCCAAGTAACCACATGCTTGTTGGTTCAGGAACTGCTACTCCGTTATCAGACTGTGCGATTGAACTTGAAAAATTACTCATCCAGTCCCCAGAAAAACCTGATTTTGCAAGGATAATAGCACCAATGCTATTAATGCCACCAAAGAAGTCTGCAGCGTCACCGCCTGTTATTTCAAATAGGAAGTATAATGTTCCTGAGTTTTCAAAGCCGAATTGAGAAAGAACGCCAGTTAATAAGGTAGGATTAGTAGGTGAACGCATGTAGCCATCTGGTAAGGCTATATCGTTGCCTGAGCCGTCTTTTTTGGTAATCCAACCACCTATTGATATACTGCCACTTTCAAAGTCACCATTATTATCAATTTTAGCCTCTAGTACGTAATCTTTACCATCGCCGTAAAGTTGGTACGTAAGGCCATTATAATGAAGTTCACTTGCATAACCTTTGGCAGTAAATTCATCAGTTTCTTCAAAGTATGTGGTTTCAAGCGATAAAGCTGATATATCTGGGCTATCTTGTAAATCAAAACCAGCCAAGCTAGCTTGGCTCGACATACTCATACCTATAAGCATTGCACCTAAAACGACACGGCTCCATATACTGCTTTTAACTTTTTGAACAATGTTTTTATTGTTATACATTATCAGTTACCTTATTTAAAAAATTTAACAAATATCGAAATCTAAAAAATCATTAATTACTCAAGTTATCCTTAAGTATTAACTAATTAATTCCTCAAAAAGCTTTTAATTCACTAAAGTCTGATGACGCACAAAACATACCAATTG
>NZ_JACGWF010000066.1:0-23402 GCF_014077595.1 Colwellia sp. 6M3
ACTTAATAGAATATGGTTTTTTAAATGCCATTTAGTTTAGTTTAAAAAGTAAGTCATTGTTAATAATAAAAATAGACAATGAAAAAATACCACAGTAAAAAAAATACGTCAATCTGACCGCATCACAACCTTTTAGCCACACAGAAACAATACCACAAAAACCATTTTTTGTAAAGGTTACAATGACTTATGACTATGTAATACTGTTTCACGAAATCAACGAGGCGGAATATAAAAATTCAATAAAGCCTTTTTATATACGTTTATAAATCAATTTCGAAGATATGGGCATGACGATGTTCTATCAACTTAAAAACTGAGGAAATCAGAATTTTCGGTTTCCTCAACATAAATCAATTTTATATATAGGAAACTTAAAAATGAAAACAAGTAAAAAAGATTACAGACACAATACTAGTAAAGTTTCAGTTATCTCGCCTGAATCAAGTACGTTTATCAATATCGACAGAATGGTGAAGCAAGTTAATAAAGCTTCCTCAGAAAGTGAAATGGTAAAAGTTAGTGCTAAGCACCGTAAATACCTTGCTACCAAGATGCTCACACATGATCAAGTTGCTCTTTTTATTTTTCAGGGCTGCGTGTTAATTTTCGAAACTTTTGAAAATATGCCACCTCAACTCATGGAAAATAATATAACAATAAATCACATGATAACCATGAGTGATGCTTTATGTGATGAAATTAATTTAGGGAAAATTGAAGAGGAGGATGTTTCCTGTTTTTCTTACTTAGTTAGAAATTACATTCAGATATGTGATGAGTTGAAAATGTCCGTCAGTACCGAAAATGGTGATGTTGCAGAGTTGCTATCAATCTATCTGCTCATAACATTTGAGTACATCACCGTAAGTAAAGCAGCATAAACAATTAATAAAGGATCTTAAAATTATGAATTCACTCGAATCAATTAAATCTAAGGTGATTGAGCATCCCTACACTTCTTCTTCTAAGGTATTAATCCAAGCTGCGGCTTCGGCTTGTAGTGAAGATTATGGTGTCAACCTTTGTCAAGCATCTTATAAGCTGGATAGAGATAACAAAAGGCTACTATGGGAGTTAATGAATATCACTCTACAACCTGATTTTAGTAATAAAGCACAGTATGAAATGTTGGTATGGCTTGAAAAAGAAGGATTTCTAGAATGTGCTACGAAGTACAAAAAGTCATAAATAAAACAATTATAAAAAATACAGGAGGATTAAAAATGTAGTTAAATTATAAAATAAACAAACAAAACATTTTTCAATAAAACAGGAGTTTGCAAGTGCAAGCTTTTAAACAAAATCAAGCAGTATATCGGAGGGCAAAAAACTAATATTTTGTTCTAAGCCCTCCTTTATCTAAATTTTACAAATTTTCAATACTAGAGGTCTAAAAAATGAAAAATTTTAAACTGAAAACCCCACTACCTAGCTATTTAATAGCTCCCCCTACGTGTATAAAAAAACATAAACCTGGACAAAATCAGTTACTTACAAAAAAGCCATGTATACTTAATGTAATTAAGCCAATAGATAATGTGAATCTATTTATTTTTTGGGAGGTTATTTTATGCGAACAAATCTAAATACATTATTTTCTATTATGGATAAAGATAAAGCAGCAATATTAGAAGGTGTAATAAGTGACCTAGAATCTAAGATTGAAACAATTCAATCTTCTCTAAATAGTCAAACTAGTCTCTGTAAATGGGTTGTATTAAATAAAGCAGCAGAACAGATTGGCATGACTACACCTGCTTTACGCCACAGAATTAAAAGAGATCAATATCCAGAAGGTATTGTATGGAAACAAAGAAGTCGTAAAAGTACCATTTTTATTAATTTAGTAGAGTTAGAGGAGTACCTATAATGGCGAATAATAAAGTTCCAACTAAAGCTGAGATTAAAGAAAAAAAACTACAAAATAAACTCAAAACAGCTAAAAATGTGGAAGAAAGAAATGGAAAAATTCGTATTCAATTTAAATTACCAGATAGAGATAAATATATCTGGCGATCTATTGGAATAAAAGCTACTGAACATAATATCGACATTGCAATTGCAACCTTAGTTGAGATAAAGACAGATATTAAGTCAGGTTGTTATGAAAAGAACCCTACTAAATTCTGGATTGATCACTTCCCGTTATCAACCGAGGCAAAATATAGAAAAAAGGTAATACGGCTTAAGGATCTTTTTGAGCAATATGCTAAAGAAAGAGAGCATGAACTAAGCTACTCAATGAAGAACAAACTTAAAACATGCAAAAATTGGGTTGATAGTTTTAAGTTACTAAATAAACCTGTTACAAGTATCACCTGTAAAGACCTTGATAATTTGAGACAAAAATCGTTAAAAACTCGTATGGTGGTAACAGTCAGAGAGTATAGCCATATTTTACACCAAGTATTAAGGTTAGCGACTTTAGGTGATGATCCTATTATTGAAAATGATCCATTTAATGGTGTGAGAGCTTTTGTTAAAGACAATCATAACAAAAAAAATTATCTCATTAAGCCATTTTCAAAAAATGAGCTGACCGCACTAATTGATGCTGTGCATATCCCTCAAACTAAATTATTAGTTGAATTTCTGGCTTGGACTGGTTTAAGGCATGGAGAGATGAAAGCTTTAGCTTGGGAAGATATAGAGTTCCATAACAATTGCCTCTACGTAAATTATAACCTTGATCGTGAAGGCAAGCTTAAGCCACCTAAAACGGAATCAGGAGTCAGAAAAGTAGAGATGTTGCCAGCTATTGTAAAACTTCTAAAAATACAGAAGGAAAAAACATTTAAAGTTCCCGCAAAATCTGAAACGATCTACTTTTTAAATAACAGAAGCACTACTATAAAAAGAAGACGAGTTTTTTTAAGTAGAGGCAATAAGCCGTATAAACGACCTGAATTAACCACAAATCGAAATCATTGGGCTACATGGTTGATGGAGGCAGGACTTACTTACAGATCAGCCTATCAATTAAGGCACACATTCGCTAGTCAGATGCTAATGGCAAGAGCAGATACTATGTGGCTGGCTAAACAATTAGGTCACGCGAATTGGGGGTATGTACAATCCACCTATGCAAGATGGATTGAGGAAGAAAACCCTGACTATATTCAAGGGTTAGCAAAAAATTTGGGTCAAGAGTATGAATAAATTTTATTCCCTCTGTATTCCACCTACTAAAAAGCCGACATAAAAGTCGGCTTTTTCATATACTTAACAGCTAAAACGGCATTTTCATCCCTGGAGGCATTTGCATGCCGCCAGTTAGTGCGCCCATTTTGTCTTTGTTTTGCTCTTCTACACGACGTACAGCATCATTCATTGCAGCTGCAACTAAGTCTTCAAGCATATCCTTGTCGTCTTCCATTAAACTATCGTCAATAGAGACACGACGAACATTGTGGTTACCTGTCATTGTTACTTTAACCATGCCAGCACCAGATTCGCCTGTGACTTCCATGTTGGCTAACTCTTCTTGAGCTTTTGCCATTTTAGCTTGCATTTGTTGGGCTTGTTTCATTAAGTTGCCCATGCCACCTTTCATCATAATTTTAACTCCAAAAGTAATATGCCGCCAAAGATAGTGGTTAACGGCTAAAATTTCAAGTAGCGATTATCGTGCTACAACAGTTTCTTGATCAAGTTCAGCTTGAAATTGCTGCTGCAAGGCAATAACAATTTCATCTTCTGCTAATACTTGTTTTGCATATTCATAGCGTTTGGCATTGATATCTGATTGAATTTGATATGGATCTGCTACTGTTTTTTCAACAATATTTAATTCAACAGTGACTTTGCGTTGCAAGTATTCAGATATGTGTACTTCTAGTTGTTTATGAGCCGCATCACTATTTAAATGTCTTATAGATTTATCTAATTGCAAAATCAACAAATCTTCAGTAGATTTTTCATCAATTGTCGCATGAATTGCTAGCTGCCTTAAACGAGCAATTAATGACATACTGTCAATCATATGCGCCCATTTATCAACCTGATTTGCCAATTTAATCGTGGCTGGGTTAATCACATCTTCAGTATAAGGCTGTTCAGGCAGTGTCGCTAAATCAGGTACATTGGGTTTATCTAATGTTATATTTTCAACAGCATCTACATTTGATTGACCTGCTTTATCTAATGGCAGACGCATGTCAGCGCCATTAGACTTTTTTACGCCCTCCTCCATCGACTTTTTACGACTTCTGAGCATATTTCGTGTTTCAATAGCAGCAGTAACATTCGATGCATATGGCTTTTTTTCATCAACTTTTTCTGGTATTTCATTACTGTGAATTAAAGATGAATCGACTGATGTGTCAGCTACTTTTTCTAAAGAAGTTGAAGGTTGCGTTAAAAAATCTACTTCAGGTTTTGTTTGAACAAATGCATTAGCTTCCTGTTCAATTGCTAACATTTCTTGGCTTAACGCTTCGTTCTCATTAGCAAAACTATCGATATCTTCATCTGAATTTGTCGATAAAGTCTGCTCCTCGTTAGCATAGTTTTCTTGATATTCACCTTCATCAACATTACTTGCTATAGATTCAACAGACTCTGCATTGATCATTGATGAATCAACAGTATGTGTTTCTTCCGTTAATGTAAGTCCAGAGTGTTCATGTACTGTAGATTTTTCTTCACCTACATTGTCTGCCGCTAAGTTATCCTCGTTGGCTAAAGGCATAACATCGGCGAGTGCCAATTCATCTAAATTGATACTCGATGAGTCAGCAGTCATACCTTTTGTCACATCAGGAAGCTCTTGGCTATTGGCAACAGGTTTAAATGCAAGCAAGCGTAATAACATCATATCAAATGCCGCTTGTTCGTCATCGGCATAAGGTAAGTCTTTTCTAGCTGTTAGTACTATTTGATAATAAAGCTGTACGTCTTCAGGAGACATCAATTGGCAAAAACGCATTAACATCTGTTGATGCTCAGCCGGTAAGCTAAAATTAGACTTTACCACCTGTGTCATCGCAATTTGATGTAATAATTGTATTAATTCAGCAGATAAACGACTGTAACTTGGCGCGTACGAAGCAATAGAAAGAGAGAGTTGCATCAAAGCTGAAGCATCTTGTTTCAGCAACGCGATAAGGATTTTAAATACCCAATCACGATCGACGCCACCAAGCATTTGTTGAACATCATGTCTGGAAATGTTGCCGTTACCCTTAGCAATACATTGATCTGTTAAGCTCAAACAATCGCGCATACTACCACGGGCAGCTTTCGCAAGAAGTGCAATAGCCTCAAGATCGAAGGTTACACTTTCTTTGGTAAGTATTTCCGTTGTTTTATCGCTAATTTGTTTAATTGTGAGTGCTTTTAAATGAAACTGTAAACAACGCGAAAGAACAGTAACAGGTAGCTTTTGTGGGTCAGTAGTAGCAAGAATGAACTTAGCATGTTCGGGAGGCTCTTCTAGTGTCTTCAACAAAGCATTAAAACTACTTTTGGAAAGCATGTGTACTTCATCTATTAAATAGACTTTATATCTGCCTCTAGTTGGCGCGTATTGAACATTATCTAAAATTTCACGCGTATCATCGACTTTTGTACGAGAAGCAGCATCAATTTCAAGTAGATCAACAAATCTACCTTGGTCAATATCAACACAAGCATCACAAACACCACATGGTGTTGCGGTAATACCTGTATCGCAATTTAGGCTTTTAGCAAAAATTCTGGCAATAGTCGTCTTACCGACACCTCGAGTACCAGTAAATAAATACGCATGGTGTAATCTGTTTTGGGAAAGTGCATTAACGAGAACAGTGACAATATGTTCTTGTCCCATTAGCTCGCTAAAGGATTTTGGACGCCATTTTCTTGCTAGAACCTGATAGCTCATATTTTGGCCTTAATCACCAGCATATTGCAATAAAGAGAACACAGATAAATCCATGCCTTTGAGTTTTTCTTCTCCGCCTAAATCTGGTAGCGATATAACAAATGCAGCATCAGTAACTTTAGCGCCTAAACGCCTAATTAACAGAGTCGTTGCTTCAATTGTGCCACCAGTGGCAAGTAGATCATCTATGATTAATACATTATCGTTTTCATTTAACGCATCTTGATGAATTTCTAAAGTGTCTTGACCGTATTCCAGTTCATAGTCTTGCTTAAAAGTTGCTCTTGGAAGTTTACCTGGCTTACGCACAGGTACAAAACCGACTCCCATCGCTACCGCTAATGGAGCTCCAAATAAAAAACCACGAGCTTCAGTCCCTACAATTTTAGTAAATCCGCCATTTTTAAATTTATCAGCTAAAATATTGATGGTGAGTTTAAGCGCTTCAGCATCATCAAGAATGCCGGTTACGTCTCTAAATAAAATACCAGGCTTAGGATAGTCGGGAATGGTATGAATTGCAGATTTTAGTATATTGATTTGTGATTCAGTCATGTTCTATAAGTCAAAATATATTTTAGTTACAGAATAAAGCAATTCTGTGAAAAATTATAGTGACTGACGACGAGTATTTGGCAATAGTAGATCATTTACTAAGTTAATAAAATTAAGTTGATCTATAGGTTTGTCGATAATCGCACTAAACATCAGTGTATCACAGAGGTATTGAACCGACTTTATGCCTTGTGTAGTCATAAATATCACTGGAATGTCTGCAAATAATTCATGCTGTCTAATGTGTTTAGTTAATTGAATCCCATTCATAATTGGCATTAAATGGTCGACTACAACTAAATCAAAACTATTATTTAATAATGCTTCTGATGCATCTAAACCATGACATGCCGAGGTCACAAAGTATCCTTGGGCGGATAACAAAGCCGTAAGGTTCTCTATTATGATCGGATTATCGTCTACAACGAGTATATTCATCCTAAATAAAAGTACCTTTGACTAATTTGATAATAACGTAAACCAACCAGCTAACATTGGTAACAATGGTGCGGCGAACATGACCAAAACAGCGGTTAATATGTGGAGAATTGAGGTGCTATCTGTAAAGTTATCTTCTGACATAAAAGGTACCCAGTAGGTTGATTAATCGGCGCGCATTGTAGACCAAAGCTTTTACAAAAGGTAGTTTTTTTTAATTGAGCGTATAGAACTTAAGTAGTATTGGAGAGGTTTGGAGTACAAATTTTTAATACTTTTTAACTTTATCTTTAGTACGGAATGACCACAATAGCCATCCATATTAATATCGATTCAAACATGAAATCAATGTGCCAAGTAAATATAGTATAAACGTTTCTTGATTGTTCGACATGAGAAAACCATATTTTAAATATAAAAAAACCAGCCTATCTGGCTGGTTTTTTATTGAAGCTAAATAATAAACTTAGATGGCTACATTTTTACGTTGCGCTGTATCTTTAATAAAGCCAACCCAACCCTTAGCAGACTTACGAGTCTTAGGATCTTTCATGGCTAAATTAATAGCTTTATAAGCTTGTTTATACTGTTCTAAATAAAAGTGAGATTCTGCAATACTCATATGCAGTCTACCCTCATTTGTAACACCAAGCTCTAAAGCTTTGTTTAACGCGACAATAGCGCCCTTAAATTGCTCATCTTGCTTCAATAACATACCTTGTTTGCTGTAATGCTTAGCAAGGTTAGTCATTTTAGCTAGTTCACCGTAATAGCTCGCTGCTTTATCAATATGTTGAGCTGCATGCCAGGCATTAGCTAATGAAGATAAGTTTTTATCATCACGAGTTACTAGTCCTGAATCTATATGCTTCTCTAAAAGTAAAGCGGCTTTATATGGCACTGCATTTTGCGAATATAAACTTGCCAGTGTTTTAATTTCAGATTCTTTAACAAGGAAACCTTGTTTATAAGCTAGGTCAAGTGTTTCTAGACCCTTCTGATAATCCTCAATTAGCAAATAAAACATGCCAAGTTGAGTCCACCAAGTTTTATCTTCTGGAAATATTTGAACTACAGTTTCAAGCGTTTTAACAGCTTCCTTAAATTTCTTAGTTTCATAATAAGATGTAACTTTCAAAATGTAAGGGTTTTTGTTTTGCTTGTCGCCATAAGCTGCAATGGCATTATCTGCTGGCACAATCATTTTATCTAATTGCTTCAACGCATAATGTGCATTCGCTATTTTAGTCCAAGTATCGCCATCTGATTTACCTGTAAAATCCATCCAAGCTTTATAATTGACTAATGCCTCTTCATAAGCTTTGGTTTGCATCTGTAAATCAGCTAACAACTTAATAGCGTCGCCATGCTCTACTTCGTTAAGAATATCAGGTTCAACAGCTAGCTTAAGATATTTAATAGCATTATCTTCTTCGTTACCAATACTTGCATACATAACAGCAATAAAACGAGAAACATAAGCTTTATCAAACTCTTTACTAGCATCAATATCTAATAGAATAACTAAAGCACCTGGAATATCATCTGCAGAATAAGCTTCAAACGCTTTAGCCACTTTTTTGCCGACACTAGGGCCAACTAATTGTGTTTTACGTTGTGGCTTTTCCGCATCAGCACCTGCTGCTGATACAGTTATAGGCAATTGAATTAGAACAACTGAAATAATTAACAGTAAAGATGAAAAAATCTTATTCATTATTAATTTCCTCCGTCCATTTTAAAGTCAAGACGTACAGTCAAACCAGGTTGTCTCATAGGTTTACCATCAACAACTTTTGGTTTGTACTTCCATTTTCGCAAAGCACGTTTAGCTTCTTTGTCGAAAATTCGTTTTGGCTCAGCTTCAATAACATCAACGTCTTCAACACCACCAATTTCATTGATAGTAAATGAAAGCGTTACCCAACCTTCTTTACCATCACGAGCAGCTTGTATTGGATATTTTGGTTCAATACGAACTATCGGTGTTGCATCTCCGTCTCGACCAAAACCAGCGCCAGGTGCAGAAATACCTGCGTTAGCTCCAGCTAACTGAACACCAGGCATATTGAACGTTAGTCCACCTGTGTCGTTATTAGTCTCAGGCTCAGGAGCTTGAGGCTTAGGCGGCGTTTTAGGCGGCGGCGGCGGCGGCGGCGGAACACGTTGACGGCGTTCTGCTGCTGACTTAGGTGGCGTCGTATTAACTTCTACAATGATATTTTCTAAAGCTTCTTCTTTGGTTCTATCACCGCTAGAAACAAGAAACGCCATAAAAGCAAACAAAGCAAATGTTACTGCCGCGCCTAGTAGTATAGATACTAAAAAGCGAACCATAGACTACCCCTTAGCTGCAGCGATAGAAATTCTGTCTATGCCCGCTTCTTTAATTGCATCCATTACTTTAACAACAACACCATGTTTCGCGTCTTTGTCAGCTTGAATGATTACAACATCAGTTGGTTGCTCAGCCAATAATTTTTCAATATTGGCCGCTACGCGCTCAACATCTACACGACGCTTGTCTAACCAGATCTCGCCATTATCTTTTATTGCAACAAAGATATTAGCTGACTTTTGTTTAGACTGATTAGCCGCTTTAGGTTTATTAACTTCAATACCAGCTTCTTTTACAAAAGAAGTAGTTACGATAAAGAAAATCAGCATGATGAATACGATGTCAAGCATCGGTGTCATATCTATTACTGCTTCTTCGTCTTCACGAATACGTTTACGTGCCATTCGAATATCTCTCTAGTGATGAGGTAAACTGTCAACCAGTTTAGCCTTTGCTAGTTTAACTTTAGCGTCTAACCTTGAACTGAAAAACACACCTGATAAAGCTGCAACCATACCCGCCATTGTCGGGATTGTTGCCATTGATATACCAGACGCCATCAGACGCGGATTACCAGTACCTTGTTGTGCCATTACTTCAAACACACCGATCATGCCGGTTACGGTACCAAGTAAACCAATGAGTGGACACATTGCCACCAAGGTTCTAATTGTGAGCATACGTTGCTCTAGTAGTTCTGTCGCTTCGGAGATCCAAGTATCTCTAATTCGATGTGCATACCAAGAAGTAGTATCTTCTCTCGCATCCCAACGTCCGACGATATCGTCTTTCATTTTTGGATAAACTTTTGATAAGAACCAATAACGCTCTATCATCATTATCCACATCAATAAGAGAGCGAAGGCAACAACGTAAAGCACGTTACCGCCAGTCGCAATAAAACTCCTGACAGATTCCCAAAGCTCTATCAGGAATAACATTATTTAGACTCCTTCTCGGCAATCGCTGCGATTAAGCCAGCGCTTTGCTCGTCTAATTTTTGTAATACAGACTTACTTCTACCAGCAACAATGCTGTGGATTAAGATAAGTGGCAATGCACAAATCAAACCTAGGGCAGTTGTTACAAGTGCAAGAGAGATGTTACCCGCCATAATTTTCGGGTCACCTGTACCAAATAATGTAATCGTTTGGAAGGTCATAATCATACCGATTACTGTACCTAATAGACCCATTAGTGGTGCAATTGCAGCGAACATTTTGATTAAGTTAATACCGCGGTCAACTTTTGGTGTTTCGCGTAAAATAGCTTCATCAAGTTTAAGTTCAAGTGTTTCTGCATCAACCGACTTGTTTTCAAAGTACACTTTTAATAAGCGACCAAGTGGGTTGTTGTCATTAGGTTGGTCAAGGTTCTTCTCTTGAGCTTTAATTTTAGAACTCATAGCACCAAGAACTATCATACGCTCTAGAGCAATAAGTAGACCAAAAAATAACAATACAGTAATGGCATAACCAACTTCTTTACCTTCATGGTAGAATTCCATTAATGTTTTCTTACGCGTTTCAAGCGTTAAGATAGCACCACGAGATGGATCCACATATAAAGGAGCGTAACCTGAAGTTACACCGAAGAATGATGAAGCTGCACCAGCAATGTAACCTGCAGGTTGTTTAGCTAGTGGTTGTACTTGACCCACTTCATCGTTGTAGTTTAAGTAGCCATTTTCAGATACTAAGTTGAAAGTACCGATACGTGTAACAGATTCAGTAGACTTTGAACCATCTAAGTTAGTTACTTCAGTAGTAAACTTAGAAATTTCACCTGATTGAGTCATTTCAGTTTGAAGTGCAAACCAAAGTTCTTCAAGTTGCTCAAGTTCAGGAATCGCTTTAGAGTTAGCGATTTTGTCTAAAGCTGCACCACGACCTGGGTATTCAGCTGAAACAAGTGACGTTACGATTGAACCGTAAGCATTAGCTGCAGCTGCACGACTTACACCGAACATTTCACCTAATGTACCTTGAGCGTTGTCTAGCTCTACAGCTTTCTGCGCTAAGGTAATTTCGTTATCAGCATATTCTTTAGTTAAACGCTTATTACGAGCTTGTTGGTCTGCTAAATCTTTTTTAGCTTTATTCAATAAAGCTTGTTTGTCAGCACGTGCAGAAGTAAATTCCGCTTCACGTTTTTTATCAATTTTAGCTTCAGAAATACGGTCATTTTTAACTTGTTTTAACAAGTCATCTAACTGATTAGCTGATGCTGAAGCTGAAGCTGCTACTGTCATTGAAGCAGCAAATAATACTAAATTAATAACTTTTTTCATTATTTTTCTCCTGCTGCAAATACTGGTAGTTTAGCTAAATCAAGTGGTAATTGCTTACGAGCCATACGAACGGCATCAGTTACAGGTTTCAAGTATTCGTCACCTAAAGCTTCCCATGCGCGTTTATCATTGTTCCAAACCCAAGAGTTTTTCATGTCAAGAGATTGAGCAACAAATGAAATACGTCCCATGTGGACAAAGTCTGCAGTAATCATACGATCACCTAAGTCAAGCTCACCTTGATACACACCGAATATAGTGCCGTAACTGGCTTCAATTTCATAAGCTTCAAGTACTAAACGAAACTGTTCAGATACTGAAACGTCTGAGTCACCCATTACATCACGTAAACCAGCAATACGCTCTTTACGTGCATCAATGTTCATAGGAACATCAAGGTCAACAAACTTGTCTAATGTGTCAATCATTTTATACATCAATGGCACTACGCCTTGCTTGGTTTTATCTATACCAGCAATTTGATTTTGTAAAGATTGAATGTTGGCTTTTTGATCGTCAACCATAAGCTGAACGTGATCGTTATAACCTTTTAACACATCAGCTTCGTCAACTGTATTACGGTACTCAGCTAGTAGCTCTTGAGTTTGACCATAGATATTGTCGATTTTGCTTTGTGATTTGCTTGAAGCTTTAAAAATTTGAGCTTCGGCTTTTTGTAGATCTGTTAATGCGTCTGCAGCAGCGAAGTTGCTTGCTGAAAATGCTAGTGCGCCGATTATCGTCGATGCGATAAGGCTTTTCTTGCTTAATTTGGACATAGTTCCCAACCAATTGCTATTGAATTTTGATAACAAACTTTATTGTTAACGCAAATTTAATAATCTGCCATTTTAAGTTTTAATTTGTTTAGAATAAAACCATGCAATATTCCCAGAGGACAGCCTAACTGTCAACTAAGTACATTTAAAAGTCTGCTTATTTTACTTTTAACAAGTAAAGTAAACCTTTCGTAACGAGAATAGAACAATATATTCATTTAATAAAGAACAAGATTGATTTAATCGATGTTACAGAAGTCCTCTTAATTGTAAAAATATGTGCTCCCTATGTTTTACTAACTCTTTCGTAGTAAGTCAAACGATATTAGTGAATTGGCGCTTAATTCCTCTCTTTTGCTTCTTAATTGAACAATAATTAAACTTCACTAATATCAGGGGAGTAGTAATTAACTTCGTTAAAATTGGGTGAATGCTAGAATAACAAGCTAATCTAAAGTGAATTTCACCCTTTAATTTGCGTATTTTAAAATCAATATCAAGCTCGAAACCAGCCGGTAATTGAATATCGATTTTTGGGTGCAAATGGGGCAATAGAGGTCACAGAATGTACTTTATCAACATTAAATAATGTTAATGAATTAAATGCAGGAGACCAAGATCTCATTGGGGTTCCATCTTTTTCATAAAACTGTAACAACCCACCACAATCAGGGTGCCAACCTTCAGTAAAACCTAGCACGTAGGCAATACGTCTTGTTTCTCCGGGAATATTATCGATATGACGTGTTAAAAAGTCACCTCTGCGATATCGAGTTGCCTGGCCATCTGCAAAATTTAATTCAGAGTTACTGGTAATTTCTTTAATAACCTCCAGCGTATTTTCTGAATTCAATAGTCCTAAAAAGTTACGCAACTCTATTAATGAGTTTTGTTCTATTTTATGTCGCCCGTATAAAAAACCACCCCCGTTAGCTGCCAGCTTATGGATGTCTTTATACAATTGATTTTGTGTTGTCACTGGTAATGCTTTGATTTCAGCATCAGTAGCTTGCCTATTTTGTCCATTTAAGTGAAAAGCATTAGCAAAGTCTACTTTAGTTTCCAATGATATTTTTAATTTATCTAGGCCAGGTTGTGCTAAAAAATCAAACACTCTGACAATACCATTTTTAGAAAATTCATCTTTTAATGTTGATATGTTTGTAATGTTTTTTATTTGAATAGTCATTTAATACCTATAATTCTTTTGGGTTTTCGCCACTTCTAAGCCACCCTGTTATGGATAGTCTATGACCTGTTGCAAAAGGTGAGACATAACCAACGAGATGATTAACTGGTACTTTAAAAACGTTTATTTCATTAAACGATGGAGAAAAACTTTTTTCAATTTCTAAATTACTATTAAGTATATGAAGCGCCCCACCCCAATCAACACACCAGTCTTTTGTTAAATTAATGACAAATGCCGCTATTCTGTTTTTGCCCTTAACATCGTCATTATGGCAACTAAGAAAGTGACCGGCCTTAAATCGAGTGATTTGCGCATCTAAAAAAGTGATTTCAGGTGCATCTAATACCTCTCTAAAGTAATTTAATACCAACTCACTGTTTAAAAATTTAACAATGTCGTTGAAAAAATGTTGCGGCATTAAGTTATCATAGTAAATATCGTAAATTGGAATGGTTTCATAAAAGTACTGAAAATCATTTTCCGCTTGTTTATGCACTAACTTTATCAGATTATTTTTATGGCTATCATCCCAACTTTCTACATCTAAACTATTTGAGTCTTGATGAATGCCATTGTTTTTAAATACCAAGTTCCATTGCTCTTGAACTGATATTTTATCATGGATAAAGTTCGCAGTTTTATTTGTTAAGGCTGTCTCTAACTTTACATAACCATCATTTAAATAGCTCTGCTTGAGTTTTGCTATATCTTTAGTTTTATTCAAAGATAATTTCATCTTTTACCTCAAGGTTTTCCTGTGAAACACTTTTATTAGCGCATAATTTTACTGTATTATCACATGCATATATTAAATAACCACTATGTGTTTGTTACTCTTGTCGCATACACCAATAAAACATTGCCCTATGACTTTAAGTGAATCGTTAAAAATAGCAGAATCTGCCCATCAACAAAAACAATTTGAAGTGGCTGAAAAAGCATATTTGAAAATTATTAATGAATACAGTAATAATGACGCAACTTATGGCTTAGCAACTTTATATGCTCAGACTAAACAATTTGAACGAGCCATACCATTATTTAAGGATGCGCTAGCTAAAGAGCCTTTCGCACTAGATATTACGCTTAATTATGCTATGTGTTTAAGTGCTCTAAATAAATCTGATTTAGTTTTAGCGTTAATCGAAGGTATTAAAGATCGATTACCGAACGATACACACATTATAAATTCATTTTCTCATTTATCTCTGTCAATCAAGCAACCAGAATTATCACTTGAAATAGCGACAAAATATGAAAACAATAATCCCCAAACAAAAATAATTTGTGCTCAAGCATATATGCAATCTGAACATTGGAATAAAGCAGTAGCTCTATGGCAAAAGGTAGGCATGTTACCGTCACAACAGGCTGTTATACAAAAAAACCTATCCATTTGCTACGCAAAGTTGAGGCAGTATAGAAATGCCATTAGCGCTTTTGACCTTTTTCTTAAACACACTCCAGTCAATAGTATTAACTTCTTAAAATTTGCTGATTTATATATTCTTGCTCGAGATGTAAAGCTAGCGAGAGTTCAATTAGACAAAGCCATAGCCCTGAACGATACTAGCTTGACTAAATATGAAATTGAAATACGCGTTTGTCGTTTTGAAAATGCTCAAGCGTCAGCATTAATTGCCGCTGACAACGCCTTAAAAATAGATCCAAGTAACTATATTGCATGGGGCGCTAAACAAGAAATTGGAGCTCAATATAAGCAAGTAATTAGTTGTTTATCGCATCTTTTGGATGACTCGATAGATAATAATTACCAGAACCAACAAAATTTATTTATTTTAGCAAAAG
Source organism: Colwellia sp. 6M3 (assembly GCF_014077595.1). Taxonomy (NCBI): domain Bacteria; kingdom Pseudomonadati; phylum Pseudomonadota; class Gammaproteobacteria; order Alteromonadales; family Colwelliaceae; genus Colwellia; species Colwellia sp. 6M3. The sequence continues at coordinate 15,268 of NZ_JACGWF010000066.1, forward strand.
CCTATGAAAAATTAGCACAATACCAACTGGCTTTTCGCTGTTTTAGTAAAGCCAATAATTTGCAAGAAGATATTATTCACCGTCTTAATTTAGCCTATGACCTTCCTAGTGCTGAAGAGCATAATCAATTTCTCCAGCAAGTTACCTCTTCAAATAAAATAAAACAGTTAACCCCTAGCCATATTTTTATTGTCGGTATGCCCAGATCTGGCACAACGTTAATGGATCGAATGTTATCTCAGCACCCGAATATAGAAAGTAGTGGCGAAAATGAAGCACTAGCATTATTTATTGAAAACAAAGTTAATGCGCAAAAAGAAAACATTGAAACCAATTGGGATGACTTTTTTAGTCAAAATAGAATTGAAATACAGCGTTCATATAACAGTAAAACGGCACTAAACGCAGACATTATAGTAGATAAAATGCCTCATAACTTTCGTTATGTGGGTGCTATATTATCTATTTTTGAACAAGTTAAAGTCATTCAAATGAGAAGAACGCCTGAAGATTTGGCATTATCAATTTTCTCTCAACCCTTTGCTCCACATCATAACTATGCAGCTAATTTAAAAAATATTGCCCATGCAATATTTCAAGCAAATAAGTTAATGGACTTTTGGCGAGATAGCTTTCCGGAACAAGTCATTGATGTAAGTTATAATCAGCTAACGACTTTACCTAAAGACGAAGCAAGGTTGATCTTTAAGTTTTGTAATCTAGATTGGAATGATGACTATCTAAACTTTCACAAAAAGCATGTTAATAGTTTTACCTTTAGTGAGCTGCAAGTAAGGCAGCCAATTAATACCAGCAAACAAAACTTTGCTCGACATTATGAAGAAGAGTTATCAACATTTAGACAGTTTTATAATCAATTAACCCAAGGTAAATGCTGACTCCTAGCCTCTAACCATTGGCTGCGAGCTTTGAAGCTCGCTAAAATAGATTTTTGTTCTTCTTTAGATAAATCAGGGTGCCAGATAGAGAATATCATCACCACGCGATCTTCTTCTGAAGGATTAATAGCTTCATGTATAAAAGAGTCATCAAAAATAATGACCTTACCTTTTTGCCACGACCTAATTTCATCTGCTACGGTTAAATAACCGCCTTTTGGTACAATAATCGGTAAATGTACCGTCAAACTATGATTAGATTGTCCAAAGTGCGGCTGGATATGCTGTCCTGCTTTTAACAACGAAAAAAACACTTCAAATGGTTTTTCATCGACCTTATATAAAGGGATGCCTGCCAATATTTTTGCTGTTTTAGGCATTAATGACAATAAACTATTATTAGCTACGCCATCTTTGTATATATTAAGTGCCGTCCAATTTTTTGAACCTACTAATGATTCAAAACCTTTTACTTTATAACCACTATCTAAATATGGCACGCCTTTTTGCTCAATTAAACTCAGGAGCTTACCAAATTCATCTGTTAAGTCATCAAAGCTTTCTTCAAGTAATTGGCACCAATCAAATTTATTACTCTCATGGATAGGTTTAGCGTCAAGTTCAGGAATGTAGAATAAATGTGGTTTTTGACCATCTGTTAGGTAATTTACCTGCTCATTATGAGTTTGTGGCCATATAGCGTTTGCTATTCTTGCACTGCCCTTTGTAGATTCAACACTTTGTGAGTGTAGTTTAGTGAAGTGAGAACGTAGTGTATTATTTGCGTGATGAGATCTTACCCGGGTTTCATAAGATAGCTTTTCGTTTTGATGCATTAAAGTCAACCTAGCATCAATATCATTACCTAATGAGTATAAAGCTAAAGCCTTTTCTAGCTCGCCGATTTGTTGGAAAAAGTAACCACCATAAAGGTAGGCTTTCAAAAGCCGCTTGTCATGTTTTATGCAAGCTAAATACGCATTTCCAGCATTTTTTGTCTCGCCAATTTGCTCTTCAATGATAGCTAGTCGATAAAGTTGCTCTAAGTCTTTATCATTTGTAGCGATGTATTCTCTTAATAATTCCAAACCCTGTTGGTTATTCTGGCTATTAAATGCCTGATCTATTTGTTCTAATAAGCTTTTATTGCTCATAGCTTATATCCCCTGATTTTCCAGCCCATAACACCTGCATTGTCATTCAACTGTATCAATTTAAAAGATACTTTAGTGCCCAACTTTTCAAGTGAAGTACAGAGCTTCTGCACTTTATCTTTTGATAAAGACGCTAAAATCAATTGATTTAATCTAGAGTTTTCTGCATCAATTCTTGTTTTCATATCTTTAAATGCTTTCAATATAACGACAAGGTTTTGATTTTGATTTTTAAGTTGAATAAGTTTATCAATTGCCAGAAAAACCTGACCTGTAATGGCATCACTTTTGCTCCAAGTAGCATTGTTAAGAATTTTTTCACCCTCTTCATTCAATTGTTGCAAAGTCAAAGATCCAGCTAAGAACAACTCAAAATTATCCAATAAGCCACTTGCAAGCAGTAAATTAAACTCCTTTATTTTATCCTTTGCAGGAATGACTACTTCACTATCTTCGTGGTGGATAACAAACAAAAATTGTCCTTTATGCTTTAAAACTCTCACTAGTTCAGGGATAGATAAATTGAGTTTTGAATACTCTAAGCCAAATTGACTTGTCACAGCGTCAAACACACAATCGTCAAATGGGAGTTTTTGAATATTTATATCAGGAATAAAATGAACGGTACTTAGCAGCACACTTGCATCAGTGTATTTTTTGGGGTCTATAGAGGCGCGATCAACTGCGGTAACTTTTAGGCTTTTATTAAATTGTAATAAACGCCTTGCAACACTGCCATTACCCGTTGCTAAATCTAGCACAGTTGAACAATGCCTTAACTGTAATGAAAAACACCGCCAAATATCTGAAAGTATGACATGGTCTTCTGTATTACTCTTTGTAATACAGCTCTCTTGATGGTTATTTTGCCAGTATAATGACCAAGCTTCAGTCTTTTCCATACTAATCCTCTCTTGGCGTTATATCACACGGTGCGGTTAACCGGAAAATATCAGCAGGTCCGTTAAAAGGTATTGTTCCATGCCAAACATATGAGGGAAATAAAACAACTAACCCAGCATTAGGTGTGACAATTTTCGATACTTTTTCTCGCTCTTTTAGATTCATCGAGCTTTCTCCGAATTTTATTGCACCTGCATGCTCTGAAGATTGATCGTATTGAGAGAAATCAGGTACTTTCACATAAAATGATGAACTCAACCAACCTTCAGGATGAACATGATTAACATGGAAACCATTGGGTTTAAGCTTTACTGACCATGAACCAGAAAAGTTTACGTGATTAGTTTTTCTCGACAATAGCGGGTGTAAGCTATCATCAGGCAGTGACGATATATAATCTAGAGTGACCTCTTTAAACGATTTTTTGAGATCAATAATTGGCTTTATCGGTTGATAAAAAAGTCTACCGGGTGTCTGCGTGCCAAACTTTAATGTTTGTTTCAAAGGTTCATGCTGTGTCTGATGCATTGTCAATAAAGCAGCCTCTAATTCATCTAAAAACATAGCCCTTGAACTATATCCATTGGGTACTGGAATATCATAGGTCTGTATATGTTTCTGATAATCTACTAGCCATTCATATCGTGGGTCATTAGTCAGTCTCCAGCAGATACTCTTATAAGCGATGAGTAGTTGATTATGAGGCGCTATTTTCTCAGCGTAAGCTATTTGATGCAGCGCTTTATCATAATCAAAATCTATGATTAATAATTCGATTAAATCTAAAGCATTTGAAAGTTTATATTCATTGAGCAGTGCTGGCTCTATCAGTGAGATTGCCAGTTTAATTTCGCCCTCTGAAGCTAAAAACTTACCTTTTAAATGCAAAAGCTCAGGCGTTTTACCAAGCTTTAATGCCTCTTCAACTACCACCGATGCTTGTGCTTTAGCCCCAGAGGAAAACAAACTCTCAGCATAAGTATGCCGTAATCGGGAATTATTCGGTAAATGTTCAATTGCAAGTTTAAAGCTTTTACCAAACTCACTTTTCTTACCTGTTTGCCAATAGAATTCATTCAGTGTTTCATGCACTTCACAATTATCTGGTGCTTTTCTTAGTGCATTCCAGTATGCCTGTTCTGCTGCAGGATAATTACCCATATCAAATTGAGTATTTGCTTCATTAAAGTCAATGTCAGAGATGTTTGGGGCAATAAGTTTCGCTTCGTTGAAACACTTAATCGCAGCAGAAAAATCACCCGTCATGCGGTAGGCTATGCCTAGGTTATGTAAAGCATTTACATAACGAGGATTTACACTCAGTGCTTGCATATAATAAGCTATAGCAGCAACGAAATCGTGTTCAGCTTTGTATATATTCCCGAGCGATGTTAAGGCTGAAGTATTATTTTTAGACAAGTTTAGCACTCGTAAAAAACTATCTTTTGCTTGCGTTAATTTCTTATCCTGTAAATATAATAAACCAAGGTTTTTGATCGCATCGACATATTGAGGGTGTAATTTAATGGCTTTATTGTAATGAAATTCTGCTAACTTACTATTTGATATTTGTTTATAAGTATTCGCAATATTATTATGAACTTGTGACTGATTATCGTTAATCTTTAAAGCGCTATTGAAATAACTAATCGCCTTATCAATATCGCCATCAGCTTTATAAGCCATCGCAGCCAAATGCATTACATCCCCATGATCACTCGCTGAGATTAATAATGGCTTAAGTTCTTTCAGCACAAGTTTGACTTGGCCTTTTTGAAATAAAGAAAATAGTTGTTGAAGTTTAATGGTTATATTTGAGGAGCTAACATTTTGCATATTTTATAGTATCTATTTTTATAAATGTAATTTAGCAGCGTCATATTTAGTTTTATTACCATACACCATCTTACGTTAGATTAAAAAAAAAGTGACCAACAAACGTTGGTCACTTTTTTATTTCTTAATACTTAATTAAAACTAAAGTAAGTTTTAATTAGTGATTAATTAAACGTGTAAGAAGCACTCAAGAATACGCGAGGACCAATTACGTCATACGTTTCTGGGAAAGTGTTAGCTTGTGATTGTGACTCACCTAAAGCAGTAGGTTCTTCATCAAATACGTTTTTAACACCAAAGTTAACATTTAAGTTTTCGTTAACTAAGTAGCTTGCACTTAAATCAACATAGATAGCTGCATCAATTTCAGAAACAACTAAGTCACTACGTGTAATTGGGTCATCACCAATTAGTTGGTCATCATCAGTTGAACCGATGTAACGTACTAAAGCAGATAATGTTAAATCGCCATTTGTCCAGTTAACACGAGTGTTAGCTTGGAACTCAGGTTGTGGGTTACCACAAGTGTTACCGTATGAACCAGCACATTCGTTGATTGTATCTAAACCAACAACTGGAACTACGTCAGACGTATCAAGGAATGTAGAACGGAATTGAATGTTCAAGTCAGAACCACTATCAAACAAACCAAAATCAAGTTCAGTATTGTAAGTTACGTTAAAATCAACACCGCTTGTTTCAATTGATGCAATGTTTGCATTCAATGATTTAACAACGTCAACATTACCGTCTGCACGACGACTAATGTTTTGACATGTTTCATGCGATGCATCTTTAACAACGTTGTAACAAACGTCAAGCGTGTTATTTACACCGTATACAGAAATAGCATCTTCGATTTCAATTTTGAAGTAATCAATTGTGAAATCTAAACCTTCAAATGGTTGAACAACAATACCAACAGTAAGCGTATCAGAAGTTTCTTCTTGAAGATCTGAGTTACCACCGAATGAACCTTCGATTTGACCGTTAGCTTGTTCGAAAACACCGATTTGGGCAGCTGATACACCGTCAGCAAGACAAAGTGCGTCACTTGTAATACCAGCTTTGTAACCATCTACAGCACATGGATCAACCGCACCTGGGAAGCCTGCAGACGCACCTAAGAATAACTCAGATACATTTGGAGCACGTACTGATGATTGGAAGCCAACACGAGTGCTGATCCAGTCAGTTGGTGCCCAGTTTATCGCTGTAGCGAATGATGAAACACGACCAATGTTAGAGTAATCAGCAAAACGTGCTGCACCCCAAAGGCTTAAGTCTTCAGCAAATTCTTTACCGCTCATAAGTGGAATAGAGAATTCTGTAAAGATTTCATCAGAGCTATATGAACCAACAGTTGCTTCACCAGCATTAAAGCCTAGTACATCACCTGCAGCTAAGAATTCATCTGGACGGTAAGTTGATTCGTCTTGACGTTTTTCATAACCAAAAACAACACCAACTGATTCTTCAGCGCCTGGGAAAGTAAATGGTAATGCACCAGATACCGTTGCCATGAACACTTCTTGTTTAAGTGTAGTCGCGTTAGTTGCACCAATATTAACAAAGTCTACAGCTTCATCAGAAATGTTGCCTTCACCGAAAATATTAAGTGGAACACAACCGCCTGATGTATCTTGACACGCTGTAGCATCGTCATTAACTAAAATAGCTTGTTTAAAGCGTGAAGCTGCAACATCGTTATTTAACAGTGTTGTGTGGTCTAATTGTGAACGACTGTAATAAACATCGTATGACCAATCGTCATTAATGTAACCGTCGATACCAACTAAAATACGCATTGCATCACGTGTATCGATAGATTGGCGTGAACCGTTTTCTACCATACGACGACCAACAAACATATCATAAGTGCCATCAGCATTTAATGCTGATTCAAGAAAATCATCTGACTCATCATCAGGAGTTCCATTATTATTTGTTACTTGTGCAGTTAAGATTGCATTTTGAACATCAGCACCAAAAAATGCACTGTTAGGGTTTACTGTAATTGTTGTAAACGCTGGAGTTGGTGCTAATTCTTGTGGAACTTCGTTACGAATAAAAGAAAGTTCACTGTAGATACGAGTCTCGTCATTAATGTAAAAATGAGAGAATGCGTTCATTGTTAGACGTTCTTGAGGTAACTGTAAAAAGTTATCAGGTGCATAGTTAAAACGATCAGCGCCTGTAAATGCAGCACCAGTACCATCTGGAAGGAAACGACCTAAGCTTGAACCAGCATTTGCACCAGTGTTAAGCGTTGGACCACCAAATACACGAGTACCTGGAATACCAGAAGAACCACCAGCAATTAATTCGCCATCGCCTTCAGTTAAAGCAACACTTGCAAAGTCACGGTCGCCTTGGAATAAAGGTTCACGCTTTGAGTAACCAACGTAAAGTACTGCGTTACCACGGTCATCAGCAAAGTTGCCACCCATGGTTAAATCTAAGTTGAATTTTTCAGCATCGCCTTCAGTCGTTACATCATATAACGTTGAAATTTCAACACCTTCAAAATCATCTTTCATTTTAAAGTTAACAACACCACCGATTGCATCTGAACCGTATACAGCAGAAGCACCACCAGTGATGATTTCAACGTTTTCAATTAGAGAAGCTGGAATCGTGTTTAAATCAACAACGCCTGATTGGTTAGCAGGAACCCAACGACGACCGTTAACCATAACTAAAGTACGAGAAGTACCTAAGCCACGTAAATCTACTGTTGCTGTACCGTCACCAGGGTTGTTTGAGCTAGGACCAAACGAAGGTAAAGTAGAAGGTAACTCAGCAAGTTTTTGCTCGATGTTAAGGTTACCTGAAATAGCGAATTCTTGAGCGCTAATTTCGATAATAGGTGTTACAGCAGTTAATTCAGAACGACGAATACGTGAACCAGTTACCTGGATACGTTCAACACCTTTCTCTTCTGCAGCTGCTTCTTCAGCAAATGCCATAGCACTTGGTGCAGCTAGAATAGTTGTTGTTGCGCCAGCTACAAGAGCTAAGCGAACAGCTTTAGTAAGCTTGTTACTTTGATACATTGATATACTCCCTGGACCACTTTCGTGATACTAGTGTTTAATTTCAAGACTATGTTGTCTTGTTGTTGAATTACTTATTGGTTGAAAACCAAATCTGTCAGCTAAGATATTAAACTTAATCTTGTTAATGGGTCAACACAAACAGTTACGTTTTATTTACATACTTCAGCAATATCACTAAAACACATTAGAAAAAACATAGATTAGTCGCTAGATACAATAAGGTATTAATATGACTTTATTTACAAAAACTTACTTACCAAAGGTTATAACGATTAAGTAAACAC